>CAYLXY010000460.1:0-1890 GCA_964387405.1 uncultured Clostridiaceae bacterium | reverse complement strand
CTAACCCTACTTGTGCTTTAGTGACACTGTGAGGGTTGCTTGTATTGGCTATGTGGGTTGCTACTCCGATGTTATCTGTAAATTGACTTAATAATGTAGGAGAATTCAATAAATTTACATATTCTAATTTTGCTTCAATAGTAGCATTAACTGGATATAGTAAGTCATTATTGCTATCGAAAACACTCACCCCTGTTGGAACTGTTATTGTAGGACTTGGTGCGTCATAAAAAATTATTCCGCTATTCCATCCAAATTCATAATATGAAACATCCAATGAAGAATACTGATTAAGATTTGGAGTATAAGCATAAACATCTAACGAACCATCTAACTGTTCATACGCTATAATTTGAGCCTGACCATTACCATTGTAGTATGATTTATTATACCACAATGTATCTCTATTCCCCAACATCACCTTCGTTTTTGCCCCCATACGGGTAGCAGATTTCTTAGAAGTAGCTTCAACATAAATAGCCGAAGCAGTCCCGCTATGAGCTTTCGGAATTGTCGCTATCTTCCAATATGTAATATTCATTACTGAGCCCGACCTAAAATAGTACCTATTTGATAGTTTTTTACTGAAATCAGTTACCACCCCATCCCATTTAGTCCTTTCCGCTCCTGTAATATGCCTTATATTGTCGGTGTTGTGAGTGTTGAATACAGTAGTCTCTAACTTATCAGCCAAAGTAGTCTGTAAATTAGTGATATCTGAAATTGGATGGGTGTGACTACTTAAGCTAAATTCTAACCCCTTATTAAAAGTAAGCAAATTTCCACTTTTAGAAACGCTTGTAATAGCATTTCCTGTACCTGTAGTTGCAATTTCCGAAGCTGAACCACCCTCAATAGAACTCAATCTATTAAGTGTCTCATTTCGGAATGGCACTAATAAACTTGCAGGTACATAATAATTTGCTTTTTCTGTAGTATAATTCGCCCAAGTGTCTAGCATATTCATGCTCCCACCTCCACCGCCTTGTTCTGCTTCAAGTCCGAAAGCACTCAAGTTACCAGTCGAATAAGTATTTGCATTGATTCTTAAATTGCCATCTACTATTGAGAACAAACCTAATACATCTAAATCAGCCTGTGTGACGTGCTTTTCAGTATTAGAATTACCCTTATGCGAATTTATTTGTGTCTGCAATTTCCCAAACGCACCTAAAATCGTATCGGTAGCTAAAAGAGCTGTATTAGCTCCAACTACATAATTTTGTAATGTTTTCCCCGTAACAACTGTGTTTGCTATTGACGTAGCATTGCTATTTTCATCCGAAGTAACATCTCCTGTTAATGCTGCTCTTTGAAATGAGCCATCCGATAAAATAATAGATGTTGAGCCTGCATAGGTTGTGCCTACCGCCGAAATAACGTTATCAACTATCGTTATATTCGACCCTTGGGTTAATGTAGCTTGTTTGCTATCCAAAGCTGTTTGCAAGTCTATTACATCTGAAATTGGATGAGTGTGTGATGCGGGTGCTGTTCCTGTTCCTGTTCCTGCTTCTAATACTGTTAACCTCTCTCGAGTGTTATTATAAAACGGTACAGCTAATTTTGCTGGTAGGTAGTAATTTTCTGTTTCGACAGAAGTGCTCCAATCCTGCATCATGTTCATTGAGCCACCGCCTGAGCCGCCCCCCTCCTCTCCAAGTCCGAAAGCCGAAAGCTCTTTAAGAGAGTAAGCATTATATTCTGTGTAGATATTACCGTCTTCGTCCACTTTCCATAATTGCGGAGTACTAACTCCACCTCCACCGCCTGAACTTGAACCACCCGAAGCCGTTCCAATGCTTTTTACTTTATCTTTTCCATCGTCAAAATACGTGTAGATAAAGTCAGTCCTATTAAGTGTATTTGATACAATTTCCTCAACAATAA
>CAYLXY010000459.1:0-1891 GCA_964387405.1 uncultured Clostridiaceae bacterium | reverse complement strand
AATATCTATATTTTTTTTATGTTGTTTTTATATGCATAAATAGCAGCTTGTGTACGATCATTAACATTAATTTTTTTAAATATATTTGATACATGATTTTTTACAGTCTTTTCGCTAATAAATAACTGACCTGCTATTTTTCTATTATTGAATCCTTCTGCTACTAGTGTTAAAACCTCATATTCCCTTTTTGTTAAATTCCCAATATTAGATTTTTGTTTATCCTTATCTTCTATTTTATTAAATTCTTTAACTAATTCTGATGCTAAAGTTGGATATATGTAACTTTCACCTTTAAATACATCTCTTATAGCTTTAATTAAGCTTTCACTTTCTGCATCTTTTAATACATAACCATTGGCTCCTAAATTAACTGTTTCAAGTAAATATTCTCTATCTTCGTGGAATGTAAGCATAATTACTTTAATAGTATTATCCATATCTTTTAATCTACGCAATGTTTGTATTCCGTTTATATTAGGCATGTTAATATCCAATAAAACAATATCAGGTTTAAGCTCCTGTACCTTTGATATTGCTTCTTCTCCGTCACCAGCCAATCCTATTACCATTATATCTTCTTCTAACTCTATAAGTTGTTTTAAGCCCTGTCTAACTAAAGAATGATCATCTACTATTAAAATTTTTATTTCTTTTATATCTGTCATTTTTTTCTCCTCCTTAGTTCTCGTTTGGTATGTTAACAATAATTTTCGTACCATAATTATTACTTTTTATTTCGAATTTCCCATTAAGTAATTCGACTCTTTCTTTCATATTTAATAGGCCAAATCCAGAATCTAATCTATCACTAGCTTTTATATTTCCTATATCAAAGCCTTTACCATCATCTTCTATAATTAAAAATAGATTCTTTTTTGTAAATTCCATCTTAACTTTGGCTATGTTTGCGTCAGAATGTTTTTGTATATTATTCAAGGCTTCCTGTACTATTCTGAATAAAGCAACTTTTTTAATATTATCTTCTATATCAGTTTCAGATATTATAACAAAATCAATTTCTATATTAGTATCATTTTGAAAATTATTAATATATCTTTTTATAGTAGGTATAAGGCCAACATCATCTAATGCCATTGGACGTAGATTATATATTATTCTCCTTATATCTTTAATGCTATCCCTTAAAATAATCTTCAAATCCTTTAATTCAGCTTTTCCTTTGCTAGTATCTATGTCCATTAACCTCTCGCATACTTCAGTTTTTATTACTGCATTAGTTAAAGATTGAGCTGGTCCATCATGAATATCCATTGCTATTCTTTGACGTTCTTCTTCCTGGACTTGTATTATTCTTTTTCCTAATATTCTTCTTTCATTAATACTTTCTAATGTATCGGATATATCTTCTAAATCTCCACTTAAAAAATCAAAAGCTATACCTACCTTGGACATTAGATTTTCTGATCTTTTTAATATGTTTTCTGTGTTTTTCAATCTTAATTCTAAGTCTGTCCTTGCCTTTATTAAATTTTTCTCTTCATTTCTTTTTAATGCTAACTTAATTTGCAGTTTATTAGCATTCTCATAGGCAACTCTAATGTTTTCCTCACTATATGTTGTAAACTCCTTACTTACTGTTAGTAATATCCTTCGACTTGCACGTTCTTGGTTTTCTAAGACTTCTACTTCTTTGATTAAATTCTTAACCTTGTTTTGTAACCTTTCTAACTCTTCTTTAAGCTTATCATATTCATTTCGTGTAGCCTCTGAGATTTCAAAAATTTCTTGTTTTCCTTCTTCTATAGCTTCCATAGTTTTTTTTAGTATTTTATTAATTCTTATACTTTCAATATTTTTATTTGGCAAAACTAGATACACCTCCAAACGCACACATATTAATTTCTACATGTTAATATGATTTCCCTCT
>CAYLXY010000458.1:0-1903 GCA_964387405.1 uncultured Clostridiaceae bacterium | reverse complement strand
TATAATACTCTACTAATTTTATGCCTTAAATGATATAATGATGTATAATGATTTTTAATGTATCATCACATTTGTATATTAAGTTAAAGATTAAATAATAATTATAGGTGCACAACACATAATGTTTTTCTTTTATATAGAAGGGAGGTTAATATAATATGAACTTACAATATTTAAATGCTTTTTATGTAACCGTTCAGCTAAATAGCATTTCAAAGGCTGCTAAAAAATTACATTTAACTCAACCTGGTTTAAGTATGCAAATACAATCTTTAGAAAAAGACTTAGAATCTACATTGTTAATTAGAAGTAATAAAGGTGTACAATTAACAGAAGCTGGGGATATTTTATTTGAATATGCAGATACTATTCTCTCTATGCAAGATAATATAGAAAGAGACCTGCTAAATTTAAAATCTGATAAAAAAGAACTTTTAATTGGTTCTTGTAAAGCTATAGGAGAGTATGCTCTACCCTGTAGTATCTATATGTATAAACAAGATTTTAAAGATGTTAACATTAATTTTGAAATAAGTAATACTCAGGATGTTATTAAAAACTTATTAGATCGTACTATAAATGTAGGTATTATTCATGGTAATTTAGAAATTCAGCATATAAAGACTGATCAAATAGCAACAGACCCTCTACTACTTGTCACTTCCCTACCTTTAGTAAAGGATACTATTTCTATAGATGAATTTAAAAAACTTCCTTTAATTTCTAGAGAGGAAGGATCTGGAACCTATCAAACTGTTAAGGATGTTTTACTTTCTCTTGATATTTCAGTTGAAGATTTAAATATTATATATGAATTAAACTCAATGGAAGCAATTAAAACTTCTGTATTATCTGGAAAAGGAATTTCTTTTATTCCAGAATTATCTATAAAACGTGAGTTAAAAGATGGTGCTTTAAAAGAAATTAAAGTAGAAGGATTGGAAATATCTAGCGAATTTTTTATAGCACATAGAGAAGATCATAACCTTACTATTTACGAGAAAGAGTTTGTTAGTTTTATAAAATCATCTAAAAGAGGATTTTGCTAAGAAAATCAAGTAGCTATTTTAATAAAAAGCTACTTGATTTTTTTATGCCTATGTTTAGGTCAATTTACCTTACTATAATATGGACTTAATTAATATTTTACTTCCAATCAATGCACCTACAAACATAAAAACTCCAAAAACCCACCCATGTAAAGAAAGAGAAGGTATAGCACTAAAATATGCACCTATATTACATCCAAAACTTAATCTAGTCCCATAACCCATTATAATGCCACCTGATAAAGCAAAGATTAACTGTTTTTTGTTTTTTATTTTTTTTATTCTAAATTCAGATGTGAATAATACGGATATTAAAGATCCTAAAATCATAGCAAGAATCATAATTGTTATACTATTAATAAAATATGTATCTCCTACATTTAATTTTGTACCATAGCTTTTAAAATAATACCAATCCTGAGTGTTAACACCTAATTTATCTAAAAAGCCTATACCTAAATATAAGAATGATGTTGTGATTCTCCATGCTAAGCCAGTAGTAAATAATAAAAGTATATTTAAAAGCCCTAAAATGATTCCACCTATCCAATAAGGCCACGGTTTTTTAAAGAATCTGTGCTTTAAATCCAAGATAATCCCTCCTATTATTTAACCTTTTCAATGTAAATTTCCCATTGGCCCCCTTCTAATTCTATATAATCTATATAGTGACCCTGTTTTTTTGTCCATTCTACTACATTAGCAATAGAGCAATTATGATCCGTTTGCATAATTAATATTTCTCCTATTTCCATAGTTTTCAATTTTTTATGTGCTTTTAATAAAGGAACAGGACAAGCTTCATGCATACAATCTAATTTATGTTCTGACATATAAATACCTCCTCTTATTTT
>CAYLXY010000457.1:0-1906 GCA_964387405.1 uncultured Clostridiaceae bacterium | reverse complement strand
TCTGTGTCACATATGTTTGACTTCTCTAGAAAACAATCTTGGTATAAAATAATATTTTTCTTGACAATGTTTTTAAATTATAATATAATATAGAAAATCAACTATAAAAAATTCTACGAGTGGAAATAGTAAATAAGTTATAAAACTAAAGCGAATTGGGGGTAGTGAAAGCCCAGTGTGGATTACTTATTGAATGGGTCCATGAGAAGCTATGTGAAATCTTTAGAGAGTATCATAAGCCGTAAGTCTTACGTTATAGAGACAGGGTATCGAAATATATTAATATTTCCGTATCTGATAAAGTGAGATGATTATTATCATCTAAATTAGGTGGCAACGCGAATGTTAACATTTCGTCCTATTATAGGGACAGAAATGTTTTTTTTATGACTTAAAACAAAGCAACTAAAGTTGCTCTATGGGCACTCAATTTTTAATGAAATTAAAAATTGCAAGTGCTTAAGCCCAATTTGCAAAGCAAATTGCTGGTAGGTCAAAGGCATAGCTAACTAATTTGAATAATAATCCATCTAATTTGGGTGGCAACGCGGAATCTAAAGCATTTCGTCCCTATTTATAGGGATGAAGTGCTTTTTGTATTTTAAGAATGCCTAAGCCATCAACTTAAATCAGAAACTAATCCCACAAAGATCTTATTAAAATAAAAGAATCATAGAAAAGGAGAGAAAATAAAATGAATGCAAAGTTTGGAAAATTCGGAGGACAATATGTACCAGAAAAGTTAATGAATGCATTAGTACAATTAGAAGAAGAGTATATTAAAGTAAAAAAAGATAAAAAATTTCAAGAGGAATATAGATACTACTTAAAAGAATATTCTGGAAGAGAAACACCGTTATATTATGCAGAAAATCTGACCAAAGAATTAGGCGGAGGAAAAATATATTTAAAAAGAGAAGATTTAAATCATACTGGTGCACATAAAATTAATAATACTATCGGGCAAGTATTGTTAGCTAAAAGGATGGGTAAAACCCGAGTAATTGCAGAAACGGGAGCAGGACAACATGGTGTTGCAACTGCGACAGCATGTGCCTTATTTGGTATAGAATGTGAAATATATATGGGGAAAAAAGATATAGAAAGACAAGCCTTAAATGTGTTTAAAATGGAAATGCTAGGGGCTAAAGTAAATGTAGTTACAGTTGGAACACAAACCTTAAAAGATGCAGTAGATGAAGCAATAAAGGATTGGGTTATTAATATAGACAATACTTCATATGTTATAGGCTCTGTTGTCGGACCCCACCCTTATCCTACTATGGTTAGAGATTTTCAAAGAATTATAGGGGATGAGGCAAGAAAACAAATATTAGAAAAAGAAGGAAAGTTGCCAAACTATTTAATAGCTTGTGTCGGTGGTGGTAGCAATGCAATGGGATTATTTTATCCATTTATAGAAGATAAGGATGTAAAAATGTATGGGGTGGAGGCTGCAGGATTAGGATTAGATACAAATAAACATGCAGCTTCTATTACTAAGGGCAATATAGGAGAAGTTCATGGTATGATGACATATTTACTACAAGATGAAGATGGAAACGTTTTACCAACCTATTCCATTTCTCCAGGCTTGGATTATCCAGGGGTTGGGCCAGAACATGCCTACTACTATGAAACAGGTAGAATAAATTTTGCAGCAATTAAAGATAATGAGGCTGTAGAAGCTTTTAAATATTTAACCCAAGTAGAAGGAATAATTCCTGCTATTGAAAGTTCTCATGCTCTTGCTTATTTAATGAAGATGGCATCAAAAACTAATAAAGATGACATTATAATAGTTAACTTATCAGGAAGAGGAGATAAAGATGTGGACACAATAAAAAAGTTGATAAAGGGAAAAACCAATGAAAAATAGAATAATAAAAAAGTATAAATACTAAAA
>CAYLXY010000456.1:0-1910 GCA_964387405.1 uncultured Clostridiaceae bacterium | reverse complement strand
AATAATTTACCTAAAACAAGCATTCCTGGATATACTATTTTAAGTGACAACTCTAATAATTTTTTAGAAAGATTAGAAACTGGATATTGACTCCACAAACGCACAACAGAGAAAGTAACTCCTAAAAGTAATAAGCCCAATCCAAATAAAATTACAATTATAATTATAAATAAGGACTTAAAAAAGTATTCATTTTGTCCATTTGCAATTACTATTAAAAACATTGTAAAGATCACTATCAAACTAAACATTAACAATAAAAGCAAAATAAATTTTTTGTAATTACTATTTATTTCAGGTGTATTCTCAATTTTCATATTATTCACCTAGTATTTTATTTATTTTAATATCATTGCCTACTAAATATTGTTTTACACTCATTCTTTTTTTTCCACTAAACTGCAATTCTTCTATAGATAATATATTATCACCTGTAGCAACAAAAATACAATCTTTATTTACTTCTACAATCCTTCCTGGTTTATAATCTTTATTGCTATTAACTATACTACTTTTCCATATTTTCATAATCTGCCCATCATATGTAGTATAACTAGTAGGCCATGGAATAGTACCTCTAATTAAATTTCTAATATCTCTAGCAGATTTATTCCAATCAATCTTACCAAGTTTTTTAGTAAGCATTGGAGCATAGGATGATTGATCGTTGTTTTGAGGAATAGGGTCTACTTGTCCTGCTTCAATTAAATCTATAGTCCTATTTAAAACTTCAGCACCAACATTCATTAAACGATCATGGAGTTCTCCTGCTGTTTCATCTTCACCTATTTCAATTTCTTCTTTTAATAACATATCTCCTGTATCTAATCCAATGTCCATATACATAGTTGTAACACCAGTTGTTTTTTCTCCATTTATAATAACCCAATTAATAGGTCCTGCCCCTCTGTATTTTGGTAATAAAGAAGCGTGAACATTAACACAACCATACTTTGGGATATCCAAAATTTCCTTAGATAAAATTTGTCCATAGGCTACAACTACAATAAGGTCTGGATTTAACTCCTTTAGATCATTAACTACATATTGATCCTTTAAATTCTTTGGTTGAAAGACTTTAATGTTATGCTCTACAGCTTTAGCTTTTACAGGACTTGCATTAATTTTTTGTCCTCTTCCGCTTGGTCTATCTGGTTGAGTAAAAACAGCTATTACTTCATGTTCACTGTCTATTAAACTCTCTAAACAAGGAACTGCAAATTCTGGAGTTCCCATATAAACTATTTTCACAAAATTACCTCTATTCTTTTTTTATTTTATCTATAAACAATATTCCATTCAAATGATCTATTTCATGGCAAAGAGCCCTAGCTAAAAGTTCTTCACCTTCAACAACAATCTCTTCACCTTCACGATTTAAACCCCTTACCTTAACTATACTAGGTCTTATAACTTCTTCTGTAACTCCTGGTACACTCAGACACCCTTCTTCTCCACATTGACTACCATCTTCATATATTATTTCTGGATTTATTAATTCAATTAAATCTTCACCTATATCTATAATTATTACTCTTCTTAAAACCCCAACTTGTGGAGCTGCTAAACCTACACCATCTGCTTCATACATTGTTTCCTTCATATCTTCCAATAAGGTAATAATCCTATCATCAATTTTATCAACTACCCTTGAAAGCTTTCTTAATACTGGATCGCCCTCATTGCGAATAACCCTAATTGCCATAATTACATCCCTCCTCATTAAACAATAGTAGATGGATTTATATCAATCGTACATAATATACTCTTTGGAATATACTTATCTCTATTATCTATTAATAAATACTTTATAATCTTCTTTAATAGCCCAAATGGCACATTAACATCCTTTAATAACAACTGATACCTATAACTATCTTTTATTTTACTTACTATACTTGGATTAGGTC
>CAYLXY010000455.1:0-1919 GCA_964387405.1 uncultured Clostridiaceae bacterium | reverse complement strand
AAACAATAAAATTTTAGGAGTTATATATAAGATGAATAAAAAGATAATTTTAGTCCATGGATATTATAAAAACAATAAAGATATGTTAACTTTAGAGGAAAACTTAAAGAAATTAGGGAACGAAGCTATATCGGTTGAATTACCTTTAACATTTGAAGACATAACAGACGCTACGTCTGTATTTGAAGAAATAATCGCCAAGATAGTAGATGATTTAAAGGAAGACGAAAAAATTAGTCTAGTAGGCCATAGTACAGGTGGATTAGTAATAAGACTTTTTTTATCTAATACAAAACATATAGATAAAATACATAGGTGTGTTTTAATAGCCACTCCAAATCAAGGCAGTAAATTAGCAGATGTAGTATCGGAATTGTCTCCTATGTTTATTAATATTTTTAAAACATTAAGGTCCCTCAAGTATGAAAATGTAAAGGAATTACAATTAAAACATATAGATAGTGTTGAAATAGGAGCAATAGCGGGGAATAAAAGCAATCTATTATCAGACAAATTATTAAATGATGAAAATGATGGTAGGGTTGAGATTAGTTCTACACTATGCGAGGAATTAAAGGATTTTATTATTCTTCCTTATGGTCATAATGAAATTCATCATAAGCTTGAAACTGCAAAACTAGTTGATATATTTTTAAAAGAGGGTAATTTTAATTTATAATTTAAAGGGGTGTTTTTATGGATTTAAATAAAAGGATACTGAAACAAGGATTAATATCTATTGGTATAATTTTAATCCTTGTTTTAGGATTTGTCTTGTTTATTAAATTAGATAATCCTGTGTTTTTAAAATCTTATATGGAATATAGAGTTGTTGAAGATGAAGGATATAATAATAAAATATATTTTCAGCTAAAATATATTTCAAATGTATATGATCAAAGACGGATAAGTAAAATAGAATTTATGGATAATGGAAATAATATATTTGGTTTTCCTGTATATAATGGATATTTGGAAAAAGAAGACTACGGAGTATATAGATTAAACAGAGTAGATGTTCAAATAGATTCAAATAATTTTCCAAAGGAGTTTGATAGTTTAGAATTAAATAATGCTAGAATAACCTTCTACAAGGGGGGAACTACACAAGCAAGCCATGAAGACACAATAGATGTAGACTTAGGGAGGATTGTATTAAATAAAGAAAATAGAGATGAAGGTCATTTTCAATTTGTATCTGGTGGTGGGGGTAATGAAAGATTCTACGATAAAAGTAGGGCAAAAGAAGATGTAAGTCTTCTTAAATTAGAATTTCCCATGTTTGATAAAATAGATGATTTATATGATATAAAAATAGATGGAAAAGATTATAAAAATATTTCTGGTATTGAGTACAAAGAGGGAGACATAATAGAAATAATTGGGGAGTTTAAAAAACCTGGAAATAATTTAAATAAGTATACCGAGCTTGAATTAAGACCAAGATTATACCTTAAAGACTCAAGGGGAGAAGAATTCAATGAAAACATAGCAGTTATAATAAATAAACAGCATGAATATAGTTTCTTAGAGATTATAAAGTATCTAAGAATAAGGGGTGAGATTTAATATGTATTCTGCATATAACAAAATATTTTGGGGAATTTTCATAACTACATTTAGTATTAATTTAGGACCTATAAAGATACTACCTGCTTTCATAGGGTTTTTATTCATAGTAAGTGGATTAGATTCTTTATATGAAGAATCGTCATTTAATATATTTGAAAAGGTAAAAACTATAGGTATATTAGTAGCATTTATTTCATTCATAGGAGGAGTTATGGATTTCTTAACACAAGGAATGGCTCTTTATATTTTAACAGGTATAATTTGGATAATAATGTTTGTTATAATTGAACTTATATTTTATTTTAAAATCATTGAAGCATCTATAGAATATTTAAGTATTAATAATT
>CAYLXY010000454.1:0-1929 GCA_964387405.1 uncultured Clostridiaceae bacterium | reverse complement strand
ATTAAGTTTTTTATAATATTACTTATTATAATCATTCCATGCTCAATCTCTTTCTTATTAACAGAGGCGATGCTTAACCTGAAATGTCTATTATCCTTTTGATTAATAAAAAATAAATTACCTGGAGCTAAAGCAATATTTTTCTTAATGGCCTTTTCATATAATGTTTTTGAAGAAATACCCTTAGGCAACCTAAACCAAAAGTTAACTCCACCTTGTGGATATGTATACTCTACCTGAGCTGGCATATGTTTTTTAATATTTTTTACCATAGTATCAAAGCCACTTTTATACTTTATCCCCATATATTTAATATGTTCTTTCCAAGTACCTTTTGTAAAGTATATTTCTAATGCTCTTTGCAAGAGCCCTGATGTAGAAATATCAGAAGAATGTTTAGCAATGAGTAAGTGTTCGTAAAATATTGATGGTGCTATTAAAAATCCTAATCTTAATCCTGGCATAAATATTTTAGAGAAGCTTTTTACATAAATAACCAACTCATTACATGTATCTAGGCTTTTTAAAGTAGTATTGTCTTTAGAATAAAAATTTAAATCACTTAAATAATCATCTTCTACTATATATATTTCATGCTCTTTACATAGTTTAATAATTTCTTCCTTCTTACTTCGACTATATGATATTCCTGTTGGGTTTTGAAAATTAGGCATTAAATATAAAAATTTAGGTTTAAAAATACGAATTTTTTTATCTAAATCTTCAATATCTATACCGTCATCCAATAGTTTTACATCTATAATTTTAGCTCCCCTAGATTTAAAAGAAGCTATGGCTCCTGTATAGGAAGGGCTTTCAATAATCACTGCATCACCGTAGTTTAATAGGGCTTTTGCAATTATATCTATACCTTGTTGAGCCCCTGAAATAATTTGTATACTATCTATATCTGCAAAAATATTATATTCACCTACATACTCTATTAATGCCTTTCTTAAAGGATAATATCCTCTACTTTCTTGATAGTCGAATGCATGGCCTTTATCCCTATCTAAGACTTCATTTAAAGCCTGTTTAAAATCATCCACTGGAAATAATTCTGACATGGGAGTTGCACTTGCAAAATTAATCATATTTTTTTGAATTTGAATTTGGCCTTGTTCTATAAGAGAAAGAGAACCTAAACTATTTGACATACCTTCTTCAGTTTCATCTGATGTGTAGGAAAGTAAGTCTGATGATACATATGTACCACTTCCTATTTTTTTATATACTAATCCCTCTTCTTCTAAAATATGATATGCATTTACAACTGTAACATTATTAATGTCTAGATCTTTAGCTAATTTTCGTATAGGAGGTAATTTTTCATCATTCTTTAGTTTACCTTTAATAATAAGTTCTTTTATAGATTTATACAGTTGAACATATAGATGTTCCCCTTTATCTTTGCATAACTTAATATCATCGCAACTTTCCATCCAACCTTACCTCCATCTAAATATTTACTTATATTATATCAGTTTTATATATTATAACCAAACTAAAAAAGCCATCCATATTAGATTATGGATGACTTTTGAATTTTTTATTTATTTATTGTCATTTTTCATTATTAATATGATTTTTATAAGTTAGGCTATACTATCTTATTTAGTTATTTCTATAATGATCAGCTAGTTTTTTTAATTCTCTAGCTTGCATACCACTTTCTTCAGCAAAATTTTTAAATAATGCTACTACTTGTTCATCATCAGTTTGTTTAGAAAACATTTCATAATCCCTTACCATCTCTTGTGCATCTAATATTTTTTTTGTAATCATATCCTTTGTATTCAAATTCATTTACTGACACCTCCTTCTTCTCTTTATTTTGTTAATATTTTATTAAATTATGTATTGAATGATGTTTTTATAATATTTGGATATAATTTGAGTTTTCTTACAGTAATAATAGTTATTAGCTTG
>CAYLXY010000453.1:0-1936 GCA_964387405.1 uncultured Clostridiaceae bacterium | reverse complement strand
GTTAAATAAAAACTGAGAGTCCAAATCGGGCTCTCTTTTTTTCTTCTTGAATGTTTTACCGTGATATTGTTTTGTCAGGTTGTAAGGAGGATCAACAATCACAAGATCCACACTTTTCGGCGGCAGGCAGGGAACAACCTTAAACATGTCCCCACATATGGTTGCATTAATAATATCCAATTTTAAGATGTTAAAAGCCAATATTAATATCTCTCCTCTACATTGGTGTGCTGTCATTTTTATTCCATTAAGCACAATGTTTGTGACTTTTGTCTTGATGATAGAAAGCGAAGAACATAATTCTTTGCAAATATTTTTAAGTATAACTTTTTTACTTCTTGTTAATATTTTAGTCTTTTACCTTTATGATATTCTGCTAAAATATTATGAAGGAAAAATAGAAAAAGAGCATTTAGAGCAACGAGTGAAAGCTTATATTAATCAATTACATATTATCAACCAGACCCAAGAAAACATTGCTATTATTCGCCATGACTTAAAATTTCATATATCAACATTACACTCTTTGATTGAAAACCAAAAAAATTTATTAGCCATAGAGTATCTTAGCAGTATGATAGAATCCATAAACTTTGTGGATGAATATGCAAAGTCGGGAAATGCAGAAATAGATGCTATATTAAATTATAAAATCTATGAAGCTAAAAAACTGCAAATTGAAGTAGCTTTAAATTTATATATACCTAAAGAGATGAATATTCAAACATTTGATATTATTGCTATATTAGGGAATCTTCTTGATAATGCTATAGAGGCTACTGCAAAGTTAAAGGAGAATAAAAGAATCGAAATAAATATTGAAATGGAAAAAGGTGTTCTATATATTAGCATTGCTAATCCCTTTGATGGAGAACTTTTATTCAAGGATAATACTTTACAGACAAAGCATAAAGATATCGAAAATCATGGTTTTGGATTAAAGAGTGTAAAAAAATCTATTGAAAAATATGATGGAACGGTAACGATACAACATCAAGATAAAAAGTTTATTGTTGACATACTCTTGTATTACCCTAAAGTTTAAAAAACTTTAAGTTTTACCATGAAGGTAGGTAGTTTCTACCAAAATCCCGCATTGGGTTTTTTTTATGTTATATTATATTTGCCAAAAGAAAAACTATACTACTTAAAATAGAAGGGGGGTAATAGCTTTGCAGAAATTACTGAAACCTTTGTGCAGTTTACTTGCAAGTGTGGCACTGCTAATAACAACATTGAATGTGAACACAACTTGTATAGCGTTTATCCATCAGCCTAAATTACCAAAAGATGCTGAAAAGCTACGTAAATTTTAATGCTAGATTTTTTTAACAGAGTTGTAGACTACTTTATTCAAAATAATATTATTAAGGAAAAAGACAAAGAACTCTATTTATATGGCTTACAACAAGGAGCCTTTATTTTAGTAAACATAGTTACTACCCTACTGATTGGTTATGCATTTGATATGATTTGGCAAAGTGTTGTTTTTATGGTGGCATACCTTCCTCTACGAGCATTTGCAGGGGGATATCATGCTAGAACGTAGATTCTTTGCTACCTATATTCCATAGGACTTACAATAGTAGTTCTTTTGGCAATAAAAATTATCCCATGGACAACTTCAAGCAGCATCCTTTTATCAATTATAGCGGGAATAATAATTTTTTATTTAGCACCTGTGGAGGATACCAACAAGCCCTTAGATAAAACAGAAGCAGGAATGTATAAGACCAGAGCAAGAATTATTCTGAGTTTGGAGTTTTGTATATTGTTGTTAATGTCAATTATAGGGGCAGGTCATATCTCATTTTGCATCACGACTTCTCTTTTAGCTTTATGTATTATGCTTCTGTTAGGGTTGGGAAAGGTTCATTCTAATTATTTTAACAGGTTACTACTTGCATTTCACACACAATTTAATGACAGTTCTATA
>CAYLXY010000452.1:0-1936 GCA_964387405.1 uncultured Clostridiaceae bacterium | reverse complement strand
CTATTTTATTATACTGCATTCTTACTACTTTTATATATTTTTCAGATTCTAATAAAAACCATTCATACCATCTATCAAAAATTATTTCGCTATCTGCCGTCCCTTTCTCCATTATTACATCATCACTAATCATATGAAATTTATCATTTGATAAAACAACGAAATCGGCTTCTAGTATCTCAGGCATTTTATTTTTTGTTGAATAATTTGCTAAAGTTTCTTTTATTTTAGACCTTAATTCAATATTCTCCCATAAAGCATCCCAATTACCAGAATACTGTTGTATTTTCGATGCAATATTTTTTAATATTTCTGAATCTCCGTTTAATAAATCTTCTGTTGGAAGTAACATGTCTTTTTTTGCATCATATTCGAATAATTTTACAAAACCATTTTCTGCCAAAGGATCATCATTCCAATGTTTCCTAACTTCTGTTATTTCTAAAATTCTTCGTTGTTTTTTTAACCCTGAAGCCGTTTTAATTGGGTTTACTATTACAATTAGGTCAGTTGCCTTAAAAGATGTTTTTGGTATTCCTATATCATGCACTAATCTATCATAAACTCCATAAGGACTATCTGCATGTATAGTTCCCGAAACAAGATTAGCGGCTGCTCCGACCCTCATGGCCTCATACAAAGCTATTGCTTCAGTACCTCTTACTTCTCCAACAATCAATGCTGAATCTCCCAATCTTAAAGTTGATCTTATTCCATCAGAAGCAGACATTTCAGAACCTCCTTTTATTAATGCTGAACCTACTTTTAACTGTTGAATATTAAATCCTAAATCTCTTAAATATTCTGCTGGTAATTCTAATGTATCCTCTACAGTAATTATTCTAAATTTTCTCATTAATTCTACTAAAAAACTACTTAAAATACTGCTTTTACCTGATGATCTTGTACCACAGACTAAAATTGTTCTTGCTCCATCTATTACAAAACTTAAAAAACCTGCTGAAAGTGGGGATAATGTTTTATATTTTAAAAATAATGGAAGTGTCCAAGGTTTTGACCTATGTCTTCTAAAAGAAAACGCCAAACCTGTTGGATTTAACGGCTTTGTGATTGCAGAAACTCTTGCTCTTGCATTTTCTACTTCAATCTCTGTATCTAATAGTTGATTTGATTCATCAAGTGGTCTTCCTGAAATCATTTTCAACTTTGTTGCCCAAGAATCTGTCTCACTTTCTGTTGGAATAATATTTGTTTTACAATCATCAAATTCAGAATGAACAATAAATATTGGTGATTTTCCAGCAGGACTATTCACAGAAATATCTTGAACGTTTTCATCTTCTAATAATAACTCTATTGGCCCAAAACCAATAGTATATCTAACTAAAATTTGTACTAATTCATGTACTTCATCATCACTTAACTTTAAGTTTTTATTTAAAGCTAAATCCCTTATTAAATCAGTCCCAATATTATAAAAAATTTCTCTAATTTTTTTAACATTAGTAAATTGTTTTTCAGTTGGCTGATGTTCTGCTAATACATTTCTAGCTATATCTAATATTTCATATCTTTCTTCATCCAAATTATATTCTGGAGGAATAATATGATATAAATATTGAACAGTATCTTGTAATTTAAAAATAGTTACTTCTGTATTTCCAACATAATAACTTTCAAGCTCAATTGAATCTGCTGGATATGTACTCAATAATTTTGTATAAATAAAATCAGGCTTAATTGTTGGAGAAAAAAATCTTCTATAAATTTCTCTATCTCCAAGTTCATACCCTTCAAGATATGGCGTTGCCATTAAAACAAGCTTTGTTCTTTCTAATAAAACTTTTATGTATTGCAATATATTATATATTTTTGACTTTTTTTCTTTATAACTTCTATCAATTATTAAATCTAATTCTATTTTTCGATCTCTTATGTCTCTTCTAATCTGAACATAACAACTTATAGGATCTTC
>CAYLXY010000451.1:0-1937 GCA_964387405.1 uncultured Clostridiaceae bacterium | reverse complement strand
GAATATATAGTTTCACGTGAAACATACTAGTTTTTAATTAAAAGGGAAGGGAGAATAAAAAATGGGAAAAGTAATTGCAGTCTTTAACCAAAAAGGTGGTGTAGGTAAGACAACTACTAATGTGAATTTAAGCGCATGTATTGCAAACAATGGTAAAAAAGTCTGTGTTATTGATATAGACCCCCAAGGTAATACAACTAGCGGTTTTGGGGTAGATAAAAACATATTAGAACATACAGTTTACGATATTATTTTAGGAGATGCTAAAATTAAAGATGTTATAGTAGATACAAAATTCGCTAATTTACACTTGGTTCCTTCCAGCGTAGAGTTGGCAGGAGCAGAAATAGAACTTACTAATATGGAAAACAGAGAAATAAAATTAAAACAAGCTATTGAAGAGATAAAAGGAGACTATGATTATGTTTTTATAGATTGCCCTCCATCCTTGGGACTTTTAACAATAAATTCTTTAGCTGCTGTAGACAGTGTCTTAATTCCAATACAATGTGAATTTTATGCATTAGAAGGAGTAAGCCAACTAATGAATACTATACAATTGGTAAAGAAAAATCTAAACCCAAATTTAGAAATTCAAGGTGTAGTTCTTAGTATGTTTGATGGAAGAACGAATCTATCAATTCAAGTAGTAGATGAAGTAAAAAATTATTTCAAAGGCAAAGTATATACTACAATAATACCTAGAAATGTTAGATTGGCAGAGGCGCCTAGCCATGGACAGCCTATAATATATTATGATAAAAGGTCAAAAGGTGCAGAAGCATACACGGAGTTAGCAGAAGAATTTTTATATTTGGAAGAGGATGTGATATAGATGGCAAAAGCTAAAAAAAGGGGATTAGGTAAAGGATTAGAAGCGCTTATTCCCGATATGGTAAGTTTAAATATAATAGAGGAAAAAGCTCATGGTGAACAAATACAAACAATTAACATTGAAAAAGTTTATCCTAACCCTAATCAACCAAGAAAAAAATTTCATAAAGACAGCATAGAAGAATTATCAAACTCCATTAGAGTACATGGAATAATACAACCTATAATTGTAGCAAGAGATTCAAAGGGTCATATGATTATTGCAGGAGAAAGAAGATGGAGAGCAGCAAAAAATATTGATTTAAAAGAAGTTCCATGTATAGTTAAAAACTATACAGGAAAACAACTTATGGAAGTTTCTTTAATTGAAAACTTACAGAGACGGGACTTAAATGTTATAGAGGAAGCAATGGCATATAAGTATTTGGTAAAGGAGTATAAAGTTACACAAGAACAGTTATCAGATGCTTTAGGAAAAAGCAGATCTTATATATCTAATATATTGAGATTACTTAAGTTAGATGAAAGAGTGATTGATTATATTATAGAAGAAAAAATAAGTGCTGGACATGGAAGAGCTATAATTAGTATAGAACCTAAGGAAAACCAATATAAATTAGCACAAAAAATAATAAGTGAAGAATTAAGTGTAAGACAAGCAGAGCAACTGGTAAAAGACTTAATATGTGCTAAAGAAAAAACTATAAAAAAAACCCAAGAAAAAACAAAAGATGCTTTTTTAATAGAAATAGAAGAGAGTTTAAAATCTTTATTTGGAACGAAAGTAAATATTGTAAAGGGCACTAAAAAAGGTAAAATAGAAATAGAGTATTACAGTGAAGAAGATTTAGAAAGAATATTAGGTTTGCTAGGTTAGTTAAATATAGATTTAAAAGACTATTAAAAGCAAAAGTAAACAAATATAGATTACATAAAAGCAGCTAAGCTGCTTTTATTATGAAATTCTTTAAGTATTACAAAGAAACATCTACACCCTTTAATAGATTTAGTCTATAATACAACTATGGAAGTTGAACTTTTTATATTTAGTAAAAAACATTTAGTATAGTTTTTTGAAGTGTTTTTTACTAAATATATAGATT
>CAYLXY010000450.1:0-1939 GCA_964387405.1 uncultured Clostridiaceae bacterium | reverse complement strand
ATTATATTTAGATAAAAATATTACACCAACAGCTATGGCTATAGGTGAATTAAAGGCACAGGAAATAATAACCAAAGCTATTAATGAGTCTGTAAGTATGGTTGTAAAGCAGGACATAAAATATCAAGATTTAATATCGATAAAAGAAGATTCTGAAGGAAGTATAACTATGATACAAGCTGATACTTTTCTAATGAATAGGGTAGCTTCAGATGTAGCCTTGACTATTCAAGATCATCTTAAAGAAATTAAAGCCTTTTCAGAGGGAATACCTATAGGTAGTATTTTAGGAAGTCAAATTATGGCACAACATGGACCTAAAATAAAGTTGACTATAAGACCAATGGGTAGTGTAGATGTGAATTTTGGTACAGAATTTGAACATGTTGGTATAAATCAAACAAGACATAGAGTCTATTTGATTATTAATACTAAGGTTAAAGCCATTATACCTTTTAGTACAAACACTATAAATGTAACAACATATTTTCCAGTAACAGAAACCATTATTGTAGGTAAAATACCAATGAATTATATAAATGTACCAGAGGATAAATTTTTAAATATAGCACCTATATATGATTAATAGTATGATAGATTTCAGTTATAGGATATACTAGATATATAGTAGCTTATATTAAAGGAGTGAGATTTTCATGAATAGAGAAATTACTAATGAAGAAAAATCTAGGGCAATATTAGTAGGATTAAATAATACTAATAAAAGAGAAAGTATAGACATAGAGGCTTCTATGGATGAATTAGATGAACTGGCTAAAGCTGCAGGCGCAGAAGTTTTGGCTATAGCAACTCAAAACAGACCATCTATTGATTCAACCTATTTTATAGGCAAAGGAAAGGTAATTGAAGTTAAAGAACTGTGTGAGACACTTAATGCGAATATGGTTATATTTAATGATGAACTTTCAGGTTCTCAAATAAGGAATTTAGAAGATCTTATTGGTGTAAGCGTTATAGATCGTACGGTGCTTATTTTAGATATATTTGCTCAAAGAGCAAATAGAAAAGAAGGAAAGCTTCAAGTAGAGTTAGCCCAATTAAAGTATAGACTACCAAGACTTGTAGGTTTGGGTACACAATTATCCCAACAAGGTGCTGGAATAGGCACTAGGGGGCCTGGAGAACAAAAATTAGAAACTGATAGAAGGCATATATTAAAAAGAATAAATGATATAGAGCAAGAGCTAAAGGAAGTTATGAAAAATAGAGAAGTTCAAAGGAAAAAAAGAAGCAAATCTGAATTGCCTATTGTTGCATTAGTAGGTTATACTAATGCAGGAAAATCTACACTTATGAACTCTTTGTTAAAAAATAGTCAAGAGTATGATAACACCAGGGAAGTCTATGTAAAGGATATGTTATTTGCTACACTAGATGTGTCCTTACGTAGGTTATCTTTTCCTGAAAAATTAGATTTTATATTAACTGATACTGTTGGATTTGTAAGTAAACTTCCTCATGCTTTAGTAGATGCCTTTAAGGCAACTTTGGAGGAAGTAAAGTATGCAGACTTACTTATACATGTTATAGATGCTTCTAATGAGGAATATGATTTACAAAAAGAAACTACACTTAATGTATTACGAGAGTTAGGTGTTGAAAATAAAAAAATAATAAATGTTTATAATAAGGCTGATAAAATACCAGACACAACTTTGCTACCTAAAAAAAACAATTCATTAGCTATTTCTGCAAAAACGAATAAAAATATAGATTTATTAATAGAGTATATAAGGAAAGAAATTGCACCAGAGGTTGTAGAAGTTAATTTATTAATTCCTTACGATAAAGGTAATATTATGTCTAGTTTACATGATGATGGTATAGTTATTGAATCTGAATATATTGAAGAAGGAATTGAAGTAAAGGCAAAGATTGAAAAAATGTATTATCATAAATATGAATCTTTTCAATTGAA
>CAYLXY010000449.1:0-1943 GCA_964387405.1 uncultured Clostridiaceae bacterium | reverse complement strand
CACATGAACAAAAACTTTTCTAAATATGAAAATGCTGGAACTAGGGGAGAGGAAATATGTCTTTCACAAGATCTTTTTAGCAATTGGATTATTAGTAACTATAAGAATCAAGGTGTAGAATTTTTTATAACAAAAGGTGAAGACTTCATAATATTCCCTATTGAGCAGTATAGCCAATACTTTAAAATAAATTGTAATTTTAGAGTTAAAAAAAGTGGATCAAGCAATGTTCCTAAAAGTCGCCAAAATGATGTTCTCAATCAATTGAGTAACATGAATGTAGAATTTGTTCTGTTAGATAACTTCATGATTAAATCAACTCAGTCAATTGATAATATAAGATTTTCTATAGCAGATTCCGATTATATGATTAGAAAATATTATGGTAATACTTACAGAATTAGAAAGCTATCAAATACAAATAACCCCAATGTTATTTTTAGCATTAAATTAATTAAAGATCAAGATAAATTTGATTTAGAAAATTTTAAATCAAAATTGTAATAAATCCCCCCTAAATCATTGTATAGATTTAGGGGGGAAAAAATTAAGCACTATATAATATTAGACTAAGTCTATCTTCTAGGTTTTCAGATATATTACAAAATCTTCTTATTGGTTTAAATAATAGCTAATTGCTTAATACCACTATATTCACAATTTAATGCTTCTCCTATTTGCTCTGTAATAAGCTGCAAAACATCTATTATTACAGAATTTCCTAATTGTTTATAAGCTTGATTTTTATTGGGATGCAACTCATAAGTATCAGGGAAACCCATAAGTCTTGCACATTCACGAGGATGTAGTCTTCTAGTCTTACCATCAATTAGATATCCACCAGTCTTAGAAAATATACCTCCACCATATGCAGATAATGTAATAGCAATCCCTTTAGGAGAATAAACTCTTTCACCTTGACCACCTTTTCCAACGGTACCTACACGAATTGTAGAATTAGAATTTTCAGTGGTTTCTGCTTTATCATTTAACAGTAAGTCATCTCTTTCAACAATATAGTCAATAACTTTATTGTTTGGTAATAAAAAATCCTCAACATATCTATCCAATTGAAAAGGTTTAGGAAAAACAAAAGTTTCTCTTTTAATATCTTCTCTGAAACAAATCATATATATACGCTCTCTTTTTTGAGGCATTCCATAATGAATAGGATTTAGTACTTCGTAATCAAAACTGTATCCTAGTTCTTGCATAGTTTTTTTTACTACTCTTAATGTATTACCTCCATCATGAGTAGCAAAATTTTTCACATTTTCTAAGAATACAACCATAGGCTTTTTTTCTTTTACTATTCTAGCAACATCAAAAAATAAAGTACCCCTGCTATCTTCAAACCCTTTTTGTTTTCCGCTAATAGAAAATGCTTGACAAGGGAAGCCAGCACATAAAATATCATGACTTGGAATATTCTTCTCATCTACCTGTGTTATATCTCCATCAGGTATTTCATTAAAATTCAAGTTATAAGTTTCCTGAGCATATTTATCCCACTCGCTGGAATAAACACATTCTGCACCAAAAGATTCAAGAGCAAGTCTAAACCCACCTATTCCTGCAAATAAATCTATAAATGTATATCCTTTTAGTGTTTTTTTCTTTATATCAAGCATAATTGCCTCCTTCTTTAAATATACCATTAAGTAATTATATCAAACTTCTATTAGTTTTTACAGCTGTAAGTAGTTTAAAATATATTTTCTCAACAAGATATTCTGAATTTTTATCATTTCTCTTGATATATCATCATTTTCTTTTTTAAGATCCTCAATATCCTCTCTATAGATTACTCCTGTAGTATTTACTCTTTTAGCTATCTGATTAAGATTGTTTGCATTCCTCCCAATAAGGGTCTGCATCTTCCTAAATTCATTCATATCAATTACAAATATAGGAGCTTCAAGAACACTTTTCCTTATAAAATG
>CAYLXY010000448.1:0-1965 GCA_964387405.1 uncultured Clostridiaceae bacterium | reverse complement strand
TTGCAATGAGTTTCTGAATATATTATAAAACCATCTGAAAACAATATAGTAGGCACAGAAATTACTTTAAAAATAAAAGAAAATACAGAAGATGAAAATTATGATGAATATCTAGAAGAATATAATTTAATAAATATTGTAAAAAAGTATTCTGATTTTATTAGATATCCTATAAAGATGGATGTTACGAATAATAGATTAAAAGAAGGTAGCGAAGATGAGTACGAAGAGTATGTAGAAGAGGAAACCATTAATAGTATGATTCCAATTTGGAGCAAAAACAAAAGTGAGCTTACTGAAGAAGACTATAATAACTTTTATAATGAAAAAAGATATGGCTTTGATAAACCAGTTAAACATATACATATAAAGGCTGACGGTGCAGTAAGGTATAATTCTATTTTATTTATTCCAGAGAAAATACCATTCGATTATTATACAACAGAGTATGAAAAAGGATTAGAATTATATTCTAGCGGAGTACTTATTATGGATAAGTGTTCAGATCTACTTCCTGATTATTTTAGCTTTGTAAAAGGAATGGTAGATTCAGAAGATTTATCTTTAAACATTTCTAGAGAGATGTTGCAACATGATAGACAGCTTAAATTAATTGCAAGAAATATTAAAAATAAAATTAAAAGCGAACTAATTTCCTTATTAAAATCAGATAGGGACAAATATATAGAATTTTATAACTCCTTTAGCAGACAACTTAAATATGGAGTATATAGTGATTATGGAAAGAATAAAGATGATTTACAAGATTTATTAATGTTTTACTCTTCAACAGAGAAGAAACTAGTAACCTTAGACGAATATATCTCAAGAATGAAAGAAGACCAAGAATATATTTATTATGCTACAGGTGAAACAAACGAAAGAATAGAAAAACTGCCACAAACTGAATTATTAGCAGATAAAGGTTTTGAAATATTATATTTAACAGAGGACATTGACGAATTCGCATTGAAAGTATTAGTTGACTATAAAGAGAAGGAATTTAGATCTGTATCTAGCAGCGATTTAGGTATTGAAGATACAGAAAAAGACGATAAGGAAGAAGAAAGTGAAAACAAAGAATTATTTGAAAAGATGAAAGATATATTATCTGATAAAGTAAAGGATGTAAAAGTATCAAAAAGATTAAAATCCCATCCTGTATGTTTAACTAATGAAGGTGATATTTCAATTGAAATGGAAAAAGTACTAAGTGCAATGCCAGATAATCAACAGATTAAGGCGGATAAGGTACTTGAAATTAATGTGGATCATGGTGTATTTAAAGCTTTAAAAGATGCCTATGAAAAGAAAGACGAAGATAAGCTTAAATTGTTCACTAATTTGCTTTATAACCAAGCTCTTCTTATAGAAGGATTATCAATAGGAGATCCAGTAGAGTTTACTAACGATATTTGTAAATTAATGATTTAATAAAAGGTGTTGCTCTGGTAAATAGGGCAACACCTTTTTCAAATTATGTGTTTTAAAAATATTTGTCATTTATTAACTCCTCTAAAGCCTGTTCAAATTTCACATTATCCTCATCTGATCTTTTTCTTGTTTTAGAGTAGTGTTTATTTTGCCTACGAAGTTTTTGACTTACATGCCTAATATTAAGTAGACCATCTATATTATTAGAGGATATAATAAGACCATTTTGATTTACACAAAAACCACCCTTAGATAAGGCCATAGCCGCAACTCCATAATCTTGGCTTATAACAATATCATCTTTTTCAACCTGATTTACAATATAATAATCTGCACTATCTGGGGATATATCAACAGTTACAACTGTAGCGTATGAATCTCTGATTTCATGGGCATAATTTTTTACTATAAAAACTTCTAGACCATATTTCTTTGCTATGCTAACAGTTAAATCTACAACGGGACAACCATCAGCATCTATATATATTTTCATAAATTAATCACCTCACTTAATTATCTTACTTATTGATT
>CAYLXY010000447.1:0-1969 GCA_964387405.1 uncultured Clostridiaceae bacterium | reverse complement strand
ACTTTATATATACCCAAAATGGGGGGAGTCTAGCCATTTCAATAGAGTAAAAGTCAGTAAATATGCGAGTTGTATGGTTCTGCAACGAACTATTTATTTACATAAGAAGGAGGTAATATTGTGTTAGAATTCGATATGGATATGGAACCATTTGCCAAGATTAAAGTAATTGGGGTTGGTGGTGGGGGTAATAATGCAGTAAATCGCATGATTGATGCAGGATTAAAAGGTGTTGAATTTATTTCTGTAAACACAGATAAACAAGCTTTATTTACTTCTAAAGCTGAACATAAATTACAAGTTGGTGAAAAGCTTACAAAAGGATTAGGTGCTGGTGCAAACCCTGAAATAGGGAAAAAGGCTGCAGAAGAAAGTAGAGAGGATATAAGTCAACTACTTAATGGAGCAGATATGGTATTTATAACTGCTGGTATGGGTGGAGGAACAGGTACAGGTGCTGCACCTATTGTTGCTGAGATTGCAAAGGAACTAGGAATCCTTACTGTAGGTGTGGTAACAAAACCTTTTACATTTGAAGGCAAAAGAAGAATGGTTCATGCAGAACAAGGAATAGATGAATTACAAAGTCAGGTAGATACTTTAGTTACTATTCCTAATGATAGGTTACTCCAAGTAATTGAAAAGAAAACAACTATGTTAGAAGCTTTTAGAATAGCAGATGATGTATTGAAACAAGGAGTTCAAGGTATTTCTGATTTAATTGCAGTGCCAGGTCTAGTTAACTTAGACTTTGCCGATGTGAAAACTATAATGTTAGAACAAGGTCTAGCTCACATGGGAATAGGAATGGCAAGTGGAGAAAATAGAGCTGCAGAGGCGGCACAACAAGCAATACAAAGTCCATTACTAGAAACATCTATTTTAGGTGCAAAAGGTGTGTTATTAAATATTACAGGGGGAACCAATTTAGGTTTATTTGAAGTCAATGAAGCTGCTGAATTAGTAGCAGAGGCAGCAGATCCAGATGCTAATATTATTTTTGGTGCAGTAATTAATGAGGAATTAAAAGATGAAATTAGAATAACCGTAATAGCTACTGGATTTGAAAAAGATGAAATAGGAATGATTGATCCAAGAAAGCAAAACATGAAAGAAGTAGCTGCTACAGCAGAAGAAGTAAAGTCAGAGGATAAAAATGATGATATAAGTGAAGAACTAGATATTCCCATATTTCTAAGAAGAAAAAGAAATTAATAATATTTATATATAAGTATTAACTTCTAAGGTGTATAACATATGTACATATGCTATACATATTAATTAGATTTTAAAAATATATGATGTCACTTTAAGTGTAAATAGTAAATTTAAAACTATGCTCTTATTAATAAGAGCATAGTTTTTTTAATATACTTTATTAACACTTAGAGTGATTTTTGTTTTTTAAAAAAGAATATTAACATTTTTCATTGTAATTTTCAATATAAAGCACCATTTCGACTTCAGGTAGTGACAAAAAAATACTAGACAATCTTATATAATATACATAAACCTGAAAAAGATGAATAATTGTATAGTAACAATACTATGTCCCATGGAGGTGAAAAACATGATTGTATATGCTGAATATGTATTTTTAGAAAATTTCATTATGAATTACTTTATACTGTCTTTAACTGGTAAGTTTGCTAAATTCATACCTAAGCGTACAAAACTTATTTTAGCATCTTCTTTAGGGGCTTTTTATGCATTTATTATTTTCTACCCATCCTTGCATTTTTTATTTTCATCTTTAATGAAAATAGCTTGTTCTATGATAATTATACTCATATGCTTTACACCTTATAAGTTTAAAGATTTTTTTAGAATTATAGGTATATTTTATTTAATAACATTAGTATTCGGTGGGGCAGGCTTTGCATTATTTTATTTTAGTAATTTTAATGGAATTGTAAGTAATGGAATATTTTATATGACTAATATTTCCATTAAAAATATATTTATTTCT
>CAYLXY010000446.1:0-1980 GCA_964387405.1 uncultured Clostridiaceae bacterium | reverse complement strand
GTTCTGGAGGAGAAGAACCAGGAGATCCAGTAGTAGTACCAGTAAGTGCTATTACGGTTACAGGGGCAGAAGGTGCAACAACAATAACCACAGACAAAGGTACACTTCAGATGAAGGCTACTGTTACTCCTGAAGAAGCGAGTAACAAAGCGGTTACTTGGTCTGTTGACGATACCAGCAAAGCAACAATTAATGCTAGTGGCCTATTAACAGCAGTAGCAAATGGAACAGTTAAGGTAACAGCAACAGCCAAAGATGGATCAGGTGTTGTTGGAGCAGTAACAATTATTGTTTCAAATCAAGTAGTAACGCCGACTAAATATGCTGTAACCGTAACTAATGGAACAGGTGATGGAGACTATGAAGTTGGAGCAACAGTAAGCATAACAGCAAATGCTCCGGCAACAGGGAAAGTATTTGACAAGTGGACATCATTAGATGGAGTAAGCTTTACTGATGCCAATGCAGCAACAACAAGCTTTACTATGCCTGCAAAAGCAGTAACAGTAGAAGCGACCTATAAGGACGCTCCAGTTACTACTTATACAGTAACCGTAAGCGACGATGGTAATGGAACTGGTACAGCAAATCCAGCAACAGCAGAAAAAGGAAAAGAGATAACTTTAGCTGCGACTGCAAATAGTGGATTTCAATTTAAAGAATGGCAAGTGGTAAGCGGAGAAATAACAATCTCAAGCAATAAATTCACTATGCCAGCAGGAAATGTAGAAGTTAAGGCAATCTTTGAAGCATTACCACCTGTCATATCAGGTGTAACTATCTCACCTAAAACTACATCAGTGCAAAAAGGTACTAGTGCCACCTTCAGCGCAGTAGTGACGGGTACGGGTGCATTTGATAGCACAGTGACTTGGAGTGTTTCAGGTGGTATCTCAGGGACTAATATTGATAATAACGGAAAGCTTACAGTAGATGCATCAGAAACAGCAACAACCATAACGGTGACTGCCACAGCGAATGGCGATAGCAGTAAGAGTGATAGTGCGACAGTAACTATTACTGATGCACCAATTACTAAATATGCCGTAATCGTAACCAGTGGAACAGGTAGTGGAGACTATGCAAAGGATGCAACAGTAAGCATAACAGCAAATGCTCCGGCAACAGGGAAAGTATTTGACAAGTGGACATCATTAGATGGAGTAAGCTTTACTGATGCCAATGCAGCAACAACAAGCTTTACTATGCCTGCAAAAGCAGTAACAGTAGAAGCGACCTATAAGGACGCTCCAGTTACTACTTATACAGTAACCGTAAGCGACGATGGTAATGGAACTGGTACAGCAAATCCAGCAACAGCAGAAAAAGGAAAAGAGATAACTTTAGCTGCGACTGCAAATAGTGGATTTCAATTTAAAGAATGGCAAGTGGTAAGCGGAGAAATAACAATCTCAAGCAATAAATTCACTATGCCAGCAGGAAATGTAGAAGTTAAGGCAATCTTTGAAGCATTACCACCTGTCATATCAGGTGTAACTATCTCACCTAAAACTACATCAGTGCAAAAAGGTACTAGTGCCACCTTCAGCGCAGTAGTGACGGGTACGGGTGCATTTGATAGCACAGTGACTTGGAGTGTTTCAGGTGGTATCTCAGGGACTAATATTGATAATAACGGAAAGCTTACAGTAGATGCATCAGAAACAGCAACAACCATAACGGTGACTGCCACAGCGAATGGCGATAGCAGTAAGAGTGATAGTGCGACAGTAACTATTACTGATGCACCAATTACTAAATATGCCGTAACTGTAACCAGTGGAACAGGTAGCGGAGAATATGCAGAGGGTGCAACAGTAAATATTACAGCAAATGATCCGGCAACAGGGAAAGTATTTGACAAGTGGACATCATCAGATGTAACATTTGCAGAAGAAAATAGTGCCACAACAACTTTTGAAATGCCTGCAAAAGCAGTAACAGTAGAAGCGACTTATAAGACCAAAGAATACACAGTAA
>CAYLXY010000445.1:0-1986 GCA_964387405.1 uncultured Clostridiaceae bacterium | reverse complement strand
TACCTTTTTCTATGCCTATTAATTCTCTTTGTTCTAGTATAGTCATTATCTTCTCACCCTTTCCTTCCAGTTCTCTAATCTTTTTTAGTATATCTTCTTCTGTTAGATTCTTGTTGGCTGCTGAGTAATAGATTAAGATGATTTCTACTAATGTATACAGGTCTTCATCAGCTATATCCTCCCCTATTTCCTCTATTGATATTAGAAAGGTTTCTATTAATTTATCTTCATCATCAAATATATGCTTAAATGATCTTATTATCATTCTGGTTATAGGTTTATATCTTTCTATATCTTTTTCATTATGCCCAGTGATATTTATAAAATCATGCCTTAGTACTGGTAGTCTCTCTTTTAAATATCCTGGCAGTTCATCATAATCTGGTATTAGTTCTCTTGTATCTTTTTTATAATTCCATCTACCTTTTCCATGATATACTACTATAGGTATTACTATTGGTAATTCCTTTTTTCCATCTTCTATTATCTTTGACCATAGGTCTATTATATATCTTGATACTTGAAATATTGTTAGTTTATCTTTATAGGATTTATGTTCCATTAGAAGTGCTATATATGCATCCTTATTGTTTATCTTTACTCCATATATTATATCTGAAAACGTTTCTTGTAGTTTTTCCGTTATAAAGCTTCCATCTAACTTTTCTAAAGTGTTCATGTCTAAATCATCTAATATTTCTTGTGGTAGGTTGTTTTCTATTACATCTTTTGCCACTTCAGGCTTGCCAAACAATTTTTTAAATGTAGCATCATGAGGACTTGCCACTTCATTTTTCTTATTGTCTTCATTCATATTATGATTATTATTCGTTTCCAATATATCACCTACCTAGTTTTGAAAATTATATCTTCTATCACCTATATTATATCATTTTTATATGGATCATTCTATTAAAACAATAGTTCAACTATTCTTATTTGTATAATACCACAATATTTGAATCTTGAAACTACTTGGCTAAATAAAAAGGAAATCTAAAGATTAATATATCCCTAGATTTTTTTTATTCTATAAATTAATATCTACGCTTCCACCTATATGTGGATTTACGGATTGCTCCATCATAGCATCATCTCTCTTTACTTATTCGGCTAAATTTGGCCAGAACCCGTTTCCCTTATATAATTATTATTCTACTCTCTTAACCATTATTAAATCAATATTAACTTCCTTAAAACCTGTTTTTCTATAAAGCTCTAAAGCCCTCTTATTCTCCCCAGTAACTAGCAATGAAGCACTATTGTATATCTTTCTCTTTTAAATTCGTAATATATAACTTCAATAGGTAAGAACCTAACCCCTACCTCCTATGCTCTTTTAAAATAGTTATATCATAAATATATGCCAAAGATAAGTCTTTTTTTAACTGTACTGTGGCTGAACCTATTGCTTCATTTTCTTTTTCTAGGATATATCACTAGTGTTCAATAATTGGATTTAAAATCCATTAACAAAACATAATATCCAATAGTTTCATCATTTACCTTAAATTTAGACATGAAAATAGCCAGTAACCTTTGGTTTAATATAATTATCCAAACCATAATAACCAAGGGGGGCTACTGACTATGGATAATCATATCAAAGTTTTTGATAAATTTATAGACCTTATTAATTGGGAAACATTGAAAATATCAGCATACAAGTTAAATGTTAACTATTCAATCGCTTCCAATCATCTTAAAACATTAATATATTTTCATCTAGCAGAGCTAAATAGTTTAAGAGATATAAATGATTTTATGCAATCTAATTCAGATTTAAGGGAAACAATTAAAGGCGTTAGCCTTGAATCTTTATCTAACTATAACAATGATACCATTTTAATGTTTTTATTCCTGTAATGCAAAATTTAATTACAGGGCAATAACTGATTTAACTGTTTCTATATCCGATAAAATTGTCTACCTGGGTAATTATTATATTAATAAAACTAAAAAACAATATAGAATTGTTAACATAAT
>CAYLXY010000444.1:0-2019 GCA_964387405.1 uncultured Clostridiaceae bacterium | reverse complement strand
CAATTTTATAGTACAATAACATTATAAGCCCCTTACATATATTATAAACAAACCAATATTGTAATTAATCAAGTTCTTATTATCTCCATTCCATCATAAAAATATAATGTTGGAGGGGATATAAAGATGACAAGAAAAGGATCGACTTACACACTAGCAAGTGTTTATATAGGAACAGTTATAGGTGCAGGCTTTGCTTCAGGACAAGAAATATTTCAGTTTTTTGGTAAATATGGCTACAAAGGCATACTAGGTATTATAGTAATAACAATTTTATTTTCATTAATAGGAGCTTTAGTTTTAAACATAGTTTATACAAGAAAAATAAAAAACTTTAAAGACTTTACTTTAACTAGTTTTGGCAAGGTTTTATCTATTATTATAAACATAGTGTTAATACTTCTATTATTTATTAATTATGTAGTTATGCTTTCGGGAAGTGGGGCTTTAGTGTATGAGCATTTTCAAAGACCATATATATGTGGAATTCTTATAATGGCAATAATAACCTTTTGTGTCTTTATATTTGGAATAGAAGGAATTGCAAAGGCTAATAATATAATAGTTCCATTTCTTACATTAATAATTTTATTGGTAGGTATAATAACCATATATAAGAATAAAATGCTCTTTAGTAATTTTCACACTTATCCTCTTCAAAATATTAATTCAGAAAAATTTATAAGCAAATTCAAACTTTCAAGTTTAAACTTTGTAAATAGAAATAATTGGCTGTGGTCTGCCTTACTATATGTTTCATTTAATAGTATGGGGGCAATGGTTGTTATGTTTTCCTTACAAACTTTAATTACAGACAGAAAAGCTGCTACTAGAGGAGGAATACTGGGGGGAGTAGTTTTAGGTCTTTTGGCAATGGTAATTTTAATTAATTTATTAATTGTTTACACTGATATAATAGGTATAGAGGTTCCTATGATTGTAGTGGCCAGCAAACTAGGCATAGTATGGAAACAAATATATAGTATTATTTTATTTCTTTCTATGTTTACCACAGCAATTGCAAATGGATATGGAAGCATAGTAGGCATAGTTAATTTAATAAAAGCTGATATAAAGAAAATTAGTATTATGGTTTGTATAATATCTATTCCTTTAGCAACTTTAGGTTTTAAAAGACTAGTTACATTTTTTTATCCACTATTCGGATATATAGGAATCCTATTTATTATAGCTATAGTATTTAAAACTAAAAAAAGTCATAAAGGATTTTATTAACTTATATAGAATATAAATAAAGACCTAATTTAAAGTAAGTTGAATAGATTGCAAGTATATAAATAAAAGATAAAAGCTTTTAAGGGAAAAAACTTAATATAGAAAATATATAAGGAGATTAAAACCATGAGAAATAAAAGAAAAGGTATTTGGATTTTAATCACTATAACTGTGATTTTACTTATAGCAAACCCTAAAACTATAAAATATTTAAAAGTCAAAACAAGCCTAAATCAAGGGCAGTTTTCTATAATAAAAGAAATAGAAATACCTCATAGTAATCAAATAATTTATAAAAAACTAGATAAAGGATTAATAAAATATTGGGAAGGTATTTTAATTTATTATAATATGGCTGGAGAACAGCTATGGAGTTTAAACTTAGGAATAAATAGACCAACAATAAAAACAAACTCTGATAGTATTTATATAATGGATAAACATACAAATCAAATATATCGTTTTAATAAAAAGGGAGAACAAATATACAAAAGTACATTAGATAAAAACTATAAAAATTTTAATATTTGCCATAATAACTATGTAATATTACATCATGGCACTGAAGATGTTGTGGAATACGTAACTACAATAAATGAAGAAGGTAAAAAGATATCAGAAATTGCAATAGGAGAAGGAAAAGTAACAAACATAGCTATTTCAAAGGATTATGATAGAATAGCTGTAAGCACTGTAGGTGTAAAAGGGGACAAGTTAGAAAACAACCTATTAACATACGATTTAAAAGCAAACTTAATAAGTTCAGAAAATTTTAAAGATAAT
>CAYLXY010000443.1:0-2026 GCA_964387405.1 uncultured Clostridiaceae bacterium | reverse complement strand
ATATATAATGTATTTTACTTAAGAAAAGGGAGGAATTATTGTGGATAAGGAAAGAATTGAAAAAGCAGTTAGGGAGATTTTATTTGCTGTGGGAGAGGATCCAGATAGAGAAGGTCTTATAGATACGCCTAAAAGAATTGCAAAGATGTATGAAGAAATATTTGCAGGACTTAAAGAAGATCCAGCAAGTCATTTACAGATACACTTTCAACAGGAAAAGTATGAGGAATTAGTTTTAATAAAGGATATTCCATTTTACTCTGTATGTGAACATCATTTAGTACCTTTTTTTGGCAAGGCCCATGTTGGATACTTACCTAGAAATGGTAGATTAACTGGTTTAAGTAAGTTAGCTAGAGTAGTAGATACTGTTGCTAAAAGACCCCAGCTACAAGAAAGACTTACAACCATTGTAGCAGATACTATTCAAAACAAACTAGAACCATATGGGGTAATTGTCGTTATGGAAGCAGAACATATGTGCATGACAATGAGAGGGATTAAAAAACCAGGTTCAAAAACAGTGACTTCTGCAGTTAGGGGAGTGTTTTCTACTGACCATAAATCAAGGGCTGAAGTTATGTCTATTATAAATAGTAAGTAAATAAATAGTCATATATTATGGGAAAATAAGGAGTATATAAATGGATAAAATCTTTATGAAGAATATGGCATTTCATGGATACCATGGTGTATTAGAGGAAGAAAAAAAATTAGGTCAAAAATTTTTTATTGACATAATATTATATGTTGATTTAAAAAAAGCAGGTAAAACTGATGATCTTAATTATACAGTTAATTATGGATCTGTTTATGAAATGCTAGAAGATATTGTAAAAAACCAAAGATATAACTTATTAGAAGCTTTGGCAGAAAACATATGTAAAGAAGTCTTAGATTCTTTTAATAAAATCGAAAAAATTAATATAAAAATAAAAAAGCCGGAGGCTCCAGTTGCAGGAATATTTGATTATTTTGCTGTAGAGATTGAAAGAGAGAGGGAGTCTTTAAATGAATAAAATATATCTGAGTTTAGGAAGTAATATAGGTGATACTAAATACAACTTAGATCAAGCTGTAGAGCTACTTAAAGAAAAAATTAATATTTTCAAGCAATCCTCTTATTATGAAACAGAACCTGTAGGATATAAGGATCAGGATTGGTTTTTAAACATTGTAATAGAAGGGGAGACAGATTTAACTCCTGAAGACCTCTTAAAATTCACTCAAAGCATTGAAGAAAAAATGAAAAGAGTAAAGACAATACGTTTTGGACCTCGTATAATAGATCTTGACATACTTTTATATGAAAAAGAAGTAATTGAAACAAAAGATCTTATAATACCTCATCCTAGAATGGAGGAAAGAGCTTTTGTTATGCTACCATTATATGAAATTGCTCCTAATTTAACAATTAAAAATAAAAAGATTGAGGAAATAATTAGAGAATTAGAGGGAGAGCAGATCTATAAAAAGGATGATATCAATGAAGAGAGTTAATTGTATATTAAAAGACAGTGACTTTCTTAATTATATTGGTAAAAATAAAAAACTAGAAGAAAACAGGATATTTTGTCATCACGATATGAATCATTTGTTAGATGTTTGTAGAATATCATGGATTCTTAATCTAGAGGAAAAACTATTGATTAATAAGGAAACAATTTACGCTGCAGCTTTATTGCATGATATAGGTAGATGGGTAGAGTACCAAACAGGTAAAGACCATGCAATAGCAAGTGGTGAATTAGCCGAAGGTATTTTAGACAGATGTGGGTTTTTGAATAGTGAAAAAACTCATATTATAGATGCTATCAAAAACCATAGAAAAAAAGAACATCTTACAGATTTAAGTAGAATTTTATATAAAGCAGATAAACTATCTAGACCTTGTTATTATTGTAAGTCTATTAATCAATGTAAAAGATTTCAAAATGGCCAAGAAGCAACTTTAATATATTAAGAAAACAATATATAGTTTTGAATCAGTCTATCACTTTAATTAAGACAAGGATAGACTGATTTT
>CAYLXY010000442.1:0-2038 GCA_964387405.1 uncultured Clostridiaceae bacterium | reverse complement strand
ATAAATATTCTAAAGTAATTAATCATAAACCATTAACAAGACCTAAAATGTTGGTATTTAATCATGCATTATTACCACTTACTGATATATGGTATAAATCTAGTTTATCTATAATATTAAATGCAGCTGATGATATTTTAATAAACCGATACGTAAAAAGAGAAAATCTCAAATTAACTTCCGAATTAAAAAAGGATTTAAGTAGACATTTGCAAATGTATCAAATATTGAATAGAAATAAAAGTCATGATATTCTTATAGAGACAACAAATAATTTTGCAGATATTAATTATATAAAAAATGTTGTTAAAGAAAGACTAACTATGTATAAGTCAAGTACATTTTAACGAAAAGTTAATTAAAGTTATCTTTCGAAATATACCCATATAAAAAGAGTATTAAAATATATTTTTTAAAAAGGTATGTCAACGAAGACGTGAAAATAGGTTTGATCTTTGAAAATAGAAATGGTTAAAATTATTTAGAAGTTAATTCTTTATAAGGAATATAATTTCTATCTTCTTTTAGTACATAATAAATAATCGTAGTCAGTTTTCTTGAAACACCAGCTAATGCAACGTAATGATGCTTTCCTTCTGCTTTCTTTTTATCATAATAAGCACGAAGTGATGGTTCTGCTTTCATGGCTGTAAGAGAGGCAGTAAAGATGGCATATCTAAGATAAGGAGAGCCTCTTTTAGAAGTTTTCTCATTAGTGGATAATTTGTTACCAGATTGGTTTTGAGATGGTTCAATTCCCGCAAAAGCAAGTAATTTAGAAGGGGTATCAAAAGTATTAATATCACCAATCTCTGCTAAAATAATCGGTGCTAATTTCTTTCCAACACCAGGAACAGATAATAGATGAGAATCTAATTTATCATAAATTGTTTTTATTTCTACTTCTGTATCAGCTTGTTGTTCTTCCAAAAAAATAATTTGGTTGATTAATTGTTTTATTTCGAAAGCACAAGCATTGTTGGTAAATTTAAACCCAAAAGTGTTTTTAGCAAGCTCCTTGAGTTCTTTTGCTTCCTTAGTACCCATTCTCCCTCTTGAATTTTTTGATAATAAATTAGCCAATTTTCTAGTGTCTAATTTTGCTATATCTTCAGGGGAAGAATATTCTTTTAATAAAGCTAGGGATGTAGTTCCAAAGATATTACAAAAAGCACTTTTATACTCTGGAAAAACTTTGTCAAGAATACCTACAACTTGAATCTTAGCGGTAGTTGTAGTATCAACTAAGTTTTTTCTAAACCTAGTCAAAGTTTTTAAAGATAATAATTCATCTTTTGGTAGAGTGGTATTAACCGAACCAAAAAATCTTAAGTAATCAGCAACAATAATAGAATCAATAACATCATTCTTTTGCTTTCTATTAGAATAAGCAGATCTATAAGACTTAATTTGATAAGGATTAAAAACCGAAACATTGAACCCTTTATCTGTTAACGCGGAATAAAGAGATAACCAATAATGACCAGTAGCTTCCATGGAAACTAAAATATTATTTAAATCCAAATTTTCTAAAGAAGATAATAACTTGTCGAACCCTTCATTAGAATTAGTAAATTTTATCGCTTTAACTAAAATTTTACCATCTTGATCAATCAAAGAAGCAACATGATTAGTTTTGGCAATATCGATGCCTAAATAGTTCATAAAATAACAACCTTTCTATTAAATAAAATTTGTGATAGAGGCGCATGCCCTCTTTGTCAATACACGATATAACCTCGCAGTAAATAAAAGTCATAAATAATAAAATTTATACTTATCTAACTTATTAATATCCTGATGTATTGAAGAGGCCTTAGTCTTTCTTAAGAAACTAAATTTCAAGGAAAAAACGAAAGCCACTCTAACACTACACCAATTATATCAAAATATTTGATATAAAGAGTTTATAGATATCTCTTAACAAAATCTAAATCTAAAAAGAAAGAAATCAAGTTAAAATATATCTAACTTGATTATACGAGGAATTAGATGATTTGGTTTTAAAAGAGTATTTAAAATTAGATGGTGAAGTATT
>CAYLXY010000441.1:0-2041 GCA_964387405.1 uncultured Clostridiaceae bacterium | reverse complement strand
TGGGTATTACTGAAGAAGCGGCAAAGAAACGTGGCCAACGAATTTTAAAAAAGTTGAGATTATATTATGAAAAGGGTGATAATAATGTCAAAAACTGCTAAAGACATTATGAAAGATGTATGTATATTATCTTTAGAAGGAGAATACCAAAATATTTCCAACTTAAATATTAGTAGCATTGTATATCAATCTTTATCTGTATCACAGATTGATCAATTAGCTAGAAAGATATCCTTATTACCAACAGATTATCGTAATATCCTTTTTTTTCGATATTATTTTAATAGTTCTCCTTCCGAAACAAATAAGATGCTAGAGATAGAAAATTCTATAGGAAAACTGCGGTATGTACAAAAAATGCTATCTACTTTTATGGGATTGGAAGATTCTTGGATAGATGAAGATTCTCTGGTAAAGGCATGTGAAATAGCTCTTATAGAAGATAAGAAAGAATATGAGAATATTGAGATATTACACAAACCTAACTATTCAAAAGCTTTTAGACTTAAACTGAAAGATATTAAGATCAAACAAAATCCTAATAACATGTTTATGTTAATAGCTAAGAGAGTTGCTGTTTTTATACTGGTAAGTATCCTAAGCTTTTCTGCTGTTTTAGCAGTTAATGCTGAAGCACGTGAAAATGTATTTGGCTGGGTGGTCGAGACTTTTCCAAAATTTAGTATCTTTATACCTAAAAGTGAAGATGTGGATAATAAATTAGTTGATCTAACATTAATTAAAGTTAATTATATTCCTGAGGGATTTAAATTGGTAGATATTCATGAAGGCCGCAAAATGTTGATTTATAACTACTTGGCAGAGAATGATCAAGAATTCACGGTAAAATTATTTGATCCATCTGGTGAAGGTAAATCATATTATGATACGGAAAATAGTGAAATAGAAGAAATAATTTTTAAAGGATTTCAAGCATTTACATGGCGGACTGATAAAATTACCTATCTAATATGGAATCAAGACGGCATTGAATGCCACATTTCTGGAAACTTAAATAAAGATGAGATACTAAAGATAGCGGAAAATATTTCAAAATAACTCAAAAACATATGTCCCCCTTTTCCTCCTACTACGTTATATAGGCAAGAACCTAAATGGCAAATAGGAGGGTTTTTATATCGAGTTAAAGAAGTAAAGAGATATTATGAATAAAGTCATTTGATATTCAAAAGGGGGAGCTCCAATGAACAATAAATTAAAACGAATGAAAGCTGAACCAGGAGATAAATTTGTTGAAGAAAATTGTCTTAATTGTGAATTTAATTTTAGTAATATTTGTGCGGGACATGGTACTAGAAAGGATAATGGGAAGGACATATATGGTATGCCTATGGAAAAAGCAATAGTTATGTTTCCAGAAGGGTGTGAAGATTTTGGAATTTCACTGGATGCCTTTATTAAACAAGAAAAAATGAATGGGAGATAAATAAAGTAAAATAATTTAAATTGTAAAATAAAACTAAAGATCTAGTTAGGAGGCATTATGAAAAGACATATTAATATATTTAGAGTATATGTGCTCACATTTATATCCTTTATTGTTACTGTCTTATTTATCTATTTATTCGCAAAAACAGCCCCACAGTTTTACACAGGATTTGATAGATACACTAGCAAAAATGCATTGAGCATATTAGCAGACATTCTATTTATCTTTTTACTTTCAGTTAATTTTATAGGAATAGTATTATGTACTTTTTATACCTACAAGGCCATATCTAATAAACTCGGTAGGAAAATTTGATTTGAATATTAGAATATAAAGGAGATATAAATGAGAATACAAGACATACTTAGGACAATTCAAAACAACTTTTATTTAGCTTTTATATTGGTTTCTATATTAGCAGTATTATTAGCAGTTGTATATTTTATTATATATAAAAACTTTCTAAAAGGTGATAAGAAGTTAAGTAAGCGGAGGATCTTTATTTGGTTTTGTTTAATTGGTTATTTAATTATGGTTATAGGCGTTACATTTCTAAATAGAGGTTCCAGGATGTTTGGAGATACAAACCTT
>CAYLXY010000440.1:0-2043 GCA_964387405.1 uncultured Clostridiaceae bacterium | reverse complement strand
ATGGATAACTAATTATTTTATTTTTAGTGGAGTATATGGAAAATTTAAGATATATTGATCAATTGGGCAGGGGAATACCAATGATTATAAAAAACATGACAAACCTTGGTGCTAGAGAGCCACAATTAAAAGAAATTGGAGAAGAGTTTGTATTGACGATTTATAGACCAGATTGTGTAGATTAAAAGTTTCTATATGATTATGTATTATAGAAAAACTTAATATTAGCAATAAAAAAGCACTAGAAATGCAAAAGGTTTATCATTTCTAGTGCTTTTAAATTATATCTAATTAATCTACTTCTATCCTTTCCAAACACCCATAAGCAGGGCCTTCTATTACATCACCATTAGGGGAAAACCTAGAACCATGACATGGACAGTCCCAAGTTCTTTCTGCGCTATTCCACTTAAGCTCGCATCCTAAATGGGTACATGTAATATTAACAAGATATAATTTTCCTTCATCATCCCTGTAGGCACCTACTCTTTGTCCATCTATGTTAATAATTTTTCCCTGTCCTTTATCAACATCAGTATCAAAAGAGCCAGTGGAAAGTTTGCCGGATATAAGATTTACTGCAACATCTAAATTTTCCTTAATAAGTTTCCATATAGAGCTGGGGTTAGTAAACCTAGATGGATCATAAACATCCTTCCAAGGACTATCACCTTTTATAATGAGATCCCTTAAAACCATTGCAGATACAGCACTACTAGTCATGCCCCATTTTTTAAAGCCTGTAGCCACATAAATATTAGGATGGTTAGCAGTCATATTACCTATAAAGGGGACTTCATCCATTGTCATACAATCTTGTGCAGACCATCTGTATAGGATTTCTTCAACATCAAAGTTTTTATGGGCGAAATCAATTAAGTTTTTATAGTGTTCATTTATATCATCACCATGGCCTGTTTTATGGTTTTCCCCTACTATTAATATAAGCTCCTGACCATCGGCAAGGGGAACAGAACGTAGGGAACGTGTGGGTTGACCTGTATTTATGTACATACCATCGGGAAATTTAGATTTTGCTTTAATAGCTATAATATAGGCTCTTTCCTGATAAATTCTAGCAACATACAAGCCTCTTATATTGGAGAAGGGATAATGGGAGGCTATTATTACTTGTGAAGCAATAATTTTTTTACCATTTTCTGCAACCACAGAACATTTTTCACCCTCTTCAATACCAACTGCTCTAGTATTTTCAAATATATAGCTACCATCTTTAGCAATATCCTCTGCTAGACTTAATAAATATTTACGTGGATGAAACTGTGCTTGTCTGTCAAATTGTACTGCTGCCTTTATTGGAAAAGGTAATGGTAGGTCTGTAACATAGGAAGCTTTAATGCCTAAATCTTGGGCAGCCTCTACTTCTTTTTGAATCTGTTCTACATAGTCGTCTGATTCCGTGTATGCATATGCACTTTGCCAAGCAAAATCACAGTCTATATTCTTGTCTTCTATAATTTGAGCAATAAGCTTTATAGCTTCTTCATTGGACTGAGCATACTGTTTAGCCTTTTCCATTCCAATTTGATTAATCATTTTATGGTAAATTAAATCATGTTGAGAGGTGATTTTAGCTGTTGTATGCCCCGTAGTTCCACTAGCAATACGATCTGCATCAATAATAGCAACAGTTAAACCTTCTTTTTTTAACAAATAACCAGTGGTAATCCCTGTTATACCACCACCTACAATAACAACATCTACAGTAATATCCTCTTCTAAAGCTGGATAATCAGTATTATCTGTAGAGGCGATCCAATAGGATTCAGGTTCTTTAATAAAACCTTTATCTTTAGAAAAATAATCCTCCATAAATCTCCATCCTTTCCTTTATGCCTTAAGCTAATTTGAGTGACTGCATAATATAATTTAACTATATGTACATATGATGTACTTAATTTCATAAAATATTCCTTATTTAATATTATATTCAATGCTTAAAATTATATATATGAATATAAAGACTGGGATTTTATATACTATAGATAGAAAAAAAAATGATTTTATGTTATATTTAGTAGA
>CAYLXY010000439.1:0-2045 GCA_964387405.1 uncultured Clostridiaceae bacterium | reverse complement strand
GGATTGCAAAAGTCCTGTTCTGTCATTTTGTCCCTTAGTGAAGATTCTTGGTATTGGATTTAAATTTAAGATTCTTCGCTGCGCTCAGAATAACACATCAAGTTCTACCTAAGCTATAAAATAAACTAGTAGCATAATATAAAAATGCTACTAGTTTTTACAATTTCTATTAATCATCTAGTCTAAGTACGGACATAAATGCTTTTTGTGGCACTTCTACATTTCCTACTTGTCTCATACGTTTTTTACCTGCCTTTTGTTTTTCAAGAAGTTTCTTCTTTCTTGATATGTCTCCACCATAACATTTTGCAGTTACGTCTTTTCTAAGTGCCCTAATAGTCTCCCGAGCTATTATTTTGTTTCCTATTGCTGCTTGAATTGGTATAACAAATTGATGTTGTGGAATTTCATCTTTTAATTTTTCACACATTGCCTTACCACGTTCATAGGCTGTACTTTCATGTATTATAAATGATAATGCATCAACTTGTTCTCCATGTATTAAAATATCTAATTTTACTAATTTAGATTCTTTGTATCCTAAAAATTCATAATCTAAAGATCCATAACCTTTAGTCCTTGACTTTAAAGCATCAAAGAAGTCATAGATTACTTCATTTAATGGCATTTCATAATGAAGATTGACTCTAGTTTCATCAACATACTGCATATCCTTCATTTCACCACGACGGTCTTGGCATAATTCCATAACCGCTCCTACATAAGTATTTGGTACCATGATTGTAGCCTTTACAATAGGTTCTTCCATAAAACTTATTTCTTGTGGTTCAGGTAAGTTAGCAGGATTTTGAATCATTAGAACTTCTCCATCTGTTTTAGTAACTTTGTATATAACACTTGGAGCTGTAGTTATAAGATCTAAGTTAAATTCTCTCTCTAATCTTTCTTGGACAATTTCCATATGGAGTAATCCAAGAAAACCACATCTAAATCCAAAACCTAAGGCAACTGAAGTTTCCGGCTCGAAAACAAGAGCAGCATCATTTACCTGAAGTCTATCAAGAGCATCTCTTATTTCTTCATATTTTTCACCTTCTGCTGGATATATTCCACAATATACCATTGGGTTGACTTTTCTATAGCCTGGTAATGGCTCTATTGTTGGATTTGTTGCATCTGTAATAGTGTCTCCTACACGACAATGTCTAACATCTTTAATACTAGCAGCTATATAACCTACATCGCCAGCTTTTAAAGAGTCTAATTGTACAGGTCCTGGTGTAAATGCACCTACTTCAACAACTTCAAATTCTTTTTCCGTTGCCATCATTTTTATTTGCATACCCTTTTTAATTTCGCCTTCTACTACTCTTATATAGGCTATAACTCCTTTATAACTATCATAGAAAGAATCAAATATTAATGCTTTTAATGGTGCATCTTCTTTTCCTCTAGGAGGTGGCGCATTTTTTACAATATATTCCAGCACATCTCCTATATTTAATCCTTCTTTTGCAGAAATTAATGGTGCTTCACTTGCATCTAAGCCTATAATATCTTCTATTTCTTTTTTTATTTCCTCTGGCCTAGCACTAGGTAAATCAATTTTATTAATAACTGGTATTATTTCTAAATCTTGTTCTAAAGCTAAATATACATTAGCTAAAGTTTGTGCCTCTATACCTTGTGCTGCATCTACAATTAATACAGCTCCTTCACAGGCCGCTAAACTTCTAGATACTTCGTATGTGAAATCCACATGACCTGGAGTATCTATTAGATTTAAATAATATTCTTCTCCATCTTTAGCCTTGTATACAAGCCGAATTGTTTGTAATTTTATTGTAATTCCACGTTCTCTCTCTAGATCCATATTATCCAGTACTTGGTTTTGCATTTCTCTTTGAGAAATTATACCCGTATGTTCTATAAGTCTATCTGCCAAGGTAGATTTTCCGTGATCAATATGGGCTATAATGGAAAAGTTACGAATTCTATTTTGTCGATTGCTTGGCATACTTCTCCTCCTTAACTATGCATAATCTTTTAAAGTATATCATAAAACCTCTATATTTTATAGCTAT
>CAYLXY010000438.1:0-2046 GCA_964387405.1 uncultured Clostridiaceae bacterium | reverse complement strand
TTTTTGCGCTGAGATATGCTGCGGATAAAGAAGGTTCAAGGAAGCGGCTGCTGTCATATCCGCTACTGCCGCAGAGGTGGTCGGGAAGAATTCCCGATAATCCTGCGAGTACATTCTCATAGCAAGCCCAATCTGTTTAAGGTTTGCGATACAGACAGATCTTCGTGCCTGTTCTCTTGCCCGTGCAAGTGCAGGAAGAAGCATTGCGGCAAGAATCGCAATAATCGCGATGACTACCAACAGTTCGATAAGCGTGAATCCTTTTCTTTTCATTGTTTTCACCTCCCTTCTTCTTTTATTGTAGAGGTTCATACTATCATCTTTCCATCATTTATGGATTCCACAACTCGCCTACACTGGTATTCTGTGCAGGTGCGGTCGCAGAACTACCATATTCCACATTTGTTACTACATCTTGTGTCTTTCCACTGGGCACCCAGCGCGCATCTCCGCCTTTAAGGAGAACATTGACTCCATCTGCCTTGTGGTTGGTATGATTTGCCGAGGCAGGAGTCGTATTCCATTTCCACTGGGATCCAGTGGTATTGGCACTAGAGTTCCATGATTTATCGGCAATCAAGACTGTCTCATCTGCGGTCTGTTCATTGCAACCAAAGGCATAGGCATAGGAACAGCTATTGGTAAGTTGCGCATAGGCAGTCCCTGCCTTCACTGGAGCTACCGTAGTATGGAGAAGGTCTGAGGGGCAGATAAAAGACTTTGCATCTTCCATATATCCCTGTTCTCCCTGGCCTATCGGCAGAAGAAGACTTAGACAGGCAACCACCCGTGTATTGGTTGCATCATTCGTTGTAGTTGGATCATAATCAGCTGGGAAAAGTTCATCGTAATCCTGCGCATACATATGAAGCGCAAGGCCGATCTGTTTAATATTGGCGATACAGACCCCTCGTCTCGCCTGTTCCCGAGCCCTTGCAAGCGCCGGAAGAAGCATCGCCGCCAAAATGGCAATAATAGCGATGACCACCAGCAACTCAATAAGGGTAAATCCTTTTTTCTTCATCGTATGTTCACCTCCTCTTTTTTGCATTTGGTCATACATATTTCTCCCTTCTCTTTAATAGCTACTCGGAATAATAAGCGCATGCGGAAAATTCGTGGTGCCATTGCCACAGTTTCCGAAGCTCTCTGCAGGAAGGAACCCATAGGTAGCAACATTAGTACGCGCTGGCACCCAGGCTACATTGCCCCGCACATAAAGAACATTGACACCGTCAATACCATGGTTGGCGGCAGATGACAAACGATTCCAGTTGGCGCTGTCGTAATAGGCGTCTGTCTTCTTATCTGCCATGATTGCAGTATCTTTGTAGGTCTGCTGATTTAATCCAGGGGCATAGGCATACGAACAGGTATCAGAAGTAATCCAGCCTGAGTCGGATTTGGTATCAGCGGAACTGGGGCAGATAAAGGATCCGGCATTGGTGATATAGGCGCTTGTCTCTAACTCTGGCGTACTGCTATCAACCTGACCTGTAAGAAGGCCTAAACTTCGTGCAGCTCTTTCTTCAACACTATCACCATTGGCATACGGGAAGAATTCCCGATAGTCCTGCGAATACATTGCCAGAGCAAGACCCAACTGTTTAAGGTTGGTCATACATACGCCTCTTCGCGCCTGTTCCCGGGCTCGTGCGAGCGCTGGCAGAAGCATCGCCGCCAAAATAGCGATAATCGCGATGACCACCAGCAACTCAATAAGCGTAAATCCTTTTTTCTTCATTCTCTCTCACCTCCTTTATTAGGTAATAACAGTAGTGTTAAGAATCTTTCCTATCTTCTCATTATAGGAAATATCTACCTGGTGTCAAGAGACATGCGGATTGAGAAAATAAGGCGGGCGAAAAAGAATAGATAGAAGGGCAAGAATAGGAATAGAATAGAGGTGCCCGCATTGCTAATCCGCTTTCTTTTTTTATAGAAGAAATGGGTACTTCATTCATTTTCTTCATTGTATATAAAGTATATGCGAGAGAATTTCTCTTGTCAAGTACAATAAGCGATTTCCTCATTCCGTCATCTCTT
>CAYLXY010000437.1:0-2048 GCA_964387405.1 uncultured Clostridiaceae bacterium | reverse complement strand
TAAAACAAAAAATCATGTAGTAAAGTTAACCTTACTACATGATTTTTTGTTTTGCAATAATTTGTACCATATCTTCTATTGTAGAGTTAGTTGGAATTTGAAATGTTCCAGGTTTTAAACGGCTTGCAAGATTTAAATTTTTACAGGCTTCATCAAAGGTATTAATATTGTCAATTAATCCATTATCTTTTAATATTTGTGCTATTCTAGTACTAGAGGCACCGTTGGGTATAATTATTGTTTTAGTTTCTACAACCACCTCTGCCTCAATTACTTCGGTTACTGGCTTATTATGTTCATTTTCCTCATTATTATCTTGTCCATCTTGTATAGTATTAGAATCTGTATCTGTACCTTGTTTATTTTGTATTTCAGTCTCACTTGCATTAGTGTCAGGTTGTTTTTTTATTTCTGTTTCATTCATATCTTCATATTCTTTGTCTTCTGTTTCTACCTGTTTATTATCATCCTTTATATTATTATTTTTGCTATTATCTTGGGCCTTAAAAACATTGCTTACATTGTTACTTGCAAATATAGAATCGGAAGAATCATTAAACCAGCTTCCTAAATTCAAACTTAAAACAACAAACATGATACCAATAATAATTACAGCAAAAAATATATCTGAAAAATCATGTACAAAATCCTTTAATTTTTCCAACCAGCCCAGCCCCTTTATAAAATATTATTTGTTTTAGAATAACATAAATCATATAAGGGTGTCAATTTACTAAAGTTAAAGTTACTGACTATTGATTTCCATTGTTGGTAGTGATAAAATAGTATAGTAAATTTGATTTTGCAGAATGGGGGAAAAAAGACGGATGAAAAAAGAAATAGTAGAATGGATAAAAACTATTATATTGTCCCTAATTATTGCGTTAATAATTACGACTTTTGTAAAACCAACAATTGTAAAGAACTACTCTATGAGTCCGACCTTACAAGAAAATGATTTTTTAATTATTAACAGATTTTTATATAATAGAGGCACACCAAAACGGGGAGACATAATTGTCTTTAAATCTAGCTTAAAGACCGAAGCAGGAAAAGAAAAATTGTTAATTAAACGTGTAATAGCAATACCAGGTGATGAAATACTAATCAAGGATGGCAGGGTATATATTAATGGTAAGCAAATAGAGGAAAATTACACCAGGGACCCAAACACAGAAGGTTATATAGATATGATTATACCCGAAAATGAAATATTTGTTATGGGTGACAATAGAGGAAATAGTTTAGATAGTCGTGATGATATTTTAGGTTTAGTAAGTTTTAATATGGTTATGGGAAAGGCCTATATAAGACTATTCCCATTTAATAAAATTGGACTGTTGAAATAAGAAAAATTCCTAACATTGTTTAGGAATTTTTTCAAAAGAGTACAACTAATAATTATGCTGCACTAACTATAATATTGTTATTGATCGCATTATTAAGTATAAACAATCCGACCATTGAGGATACTGCAATGGAACTTTTTAAATCATTTAGAAGGCTCTCTCCTCTTTGTTCATACTGCAAATGCAGAGCATCTATAAAGTTCTTGATAGATTCGGACTTGTTATTATCTAAAGCAAAACAATCTTTAGATAGATCAACTGTTTCATTAAAAAATTTAAAAAGTTTATGGAGTTTTATTTCATATTTAAAATGATCAGGAAAATTATTTTTATAGGTTACCCTATCATTATGTGGAACACAGAAAAAGTCGGAAATAAAATGTGTTACAATACCAATGCGATTTGAAATAAACTTATTAAATTCTTTATTTGATTGGAAACTATGAGTAGATAGTTCGTTTATTTCGTCACAAATAAAATCAAATGATTGTGGTTTGAAATGATCAAGTTTAACTAAGCTATAAGCAATATCTGGCTTGATGCTTCCGAAAATTAAACTACTTTTATTTAAACTAACACCTAGTGTATCTTTAATATTATTATAAACATGCTCTGAAATGATTTTATGTGTTTGAGGGAGCAATATATAACCACCTTTCCTTATTTTAATTTTAGTTTTCTATGTTTTAATTTTAGTTT
>CAYLXY010000436.1:0-2050 GCA_964387405.1 uncultured Clostridiaceae bacterium | reverse complement strand
AGCTAAAGATTGGAAATTAATAATATGGGTATATTACTATGTAATAAATTAATTCGTAAGTAAATTGCTATAGTTATATGGGAAGAAGGGATAAAATGAAAAAAAGGGGAGTATTTTTTGATATTGATGGCACTCTTTATAGGGATTCTTTAATGGTAGAACATTTTAAAAGTCTAATAAAATATGAAGTTATAGATCCAATTACATGGCATGCTATTGCTCAAAGTGTATACCATGATTGGGATATGAGACAGGGAAATTATGATAATTATTTAATTCAAGTAGCAGACATATATCTTAAAACTATGAAGGGACTAAATAGAGATTATATGGATTTCATATCAAGTCAGGTAATAAATTTAAAGGGAGATAGGGTATATCGTTTTACTAGAGATAGAATTAATTGGCATAAGTCTCAGGGACATATAGTTATTTTTATTTCAGGTAGTCCGGATTATTTAGTATCTAAAATGGCAGAAAAATATGAAGTAACAGATTACTGTGGCACAAAATATAAAGTAGATGAAAACAATAATTTCACAGGTGAAATTGTTCAAATGTGGGATTCAGAGAGTAAATACATAGCTATTATGGAATTTGTTGAAAGATATAATATAGATTTAAAAAATAGTTATGCATACGGAGATACTATGGGAGATTCCTCTATGCTTAAGTTGGTAGCTAATCCAACTGCAATTAATCCTACAAAAGAGTTATTACAGAATATTAGAAATGATAAGGAATTATGTAAAAAAACTACAATAATTGTAGAAAGGAAAGATGTGATTTATAAATTAACTGCAGATGTAGAGTTTTCATAATTATATATAAACATATAGGATAAAAAAAGGGTCTTACTGGTGATTTCTAGTAGGACCCTTTAGTTTATGATAATTTTTAATTAGTTATTTTAAATTGTTTATCTAGAACTTCTAAATCATCTTTCAAGCCAGAAGAAACATAGATTGATCTATCTTCAGTAATAATTAATCCTTCTGTACCTGGTTGATTTTCTATTAATTCTAAACCTTTATCGACACCTAGTATAAAAACAGCAGTAGAGATTATATCTGAATTTAAACATTGATCAGAAATAATAGTTACACCAGTTACTCCGTTGTCTGCTGGCATACCAGTATTAGGATCTATAATATGGTGGTATCTAACATTGTCTTCAATGAAATATCTCTCATAATTTCCAGAGGTTACTATGGATTTGTCAGTCATTAAAATACGAGCTATAGGATTTCCTCCTCCACCGGTTTCTGGATTGTTAACACCAACTCTCCATAGGGAGTCATCATCCTTCATGCCGAATATAAAGATATCTCCACCTAGGTTAACAAGTCCACTTTCAATTTCATTTTCTTTTAAAACACGTATTGCCTCATCAACTGCATAACCCTTTGCAATACCACCTAAATCTAATAACATTTTAGGATCTTTAAGGAAAACAGTATTGTTTTCTTCTGAAACTTCTATTTGATTTAAATCTATATGTTTTTTTGCATTTGTAATTTCCTCCGTTGTAGGAATTTTTTGTGCATCTGTTCCTATTCCCCAAAGGTTTATTAAAGAACCTAGGCCAATATTAAAAGTTTCTTTAGTAATGTCATGATGCTTAATACCTTCTAATATAATATTCATAGTAGCAGGATCTATTTTAGTAGCTTCTATTCCTGCATTTTTATTTATATTGTAAACATCACTTCCTTCTATAGAAGTACTCATTAAATTTTCAATTTCTTCAATACGTTCAAAAGCTAGAGAAATAGCTTTTTCTCCATCTTCCTTAGTTTCACTGTAAGTATCGATTGCACCTAAAGTACCTAAAACAAATTTTTGTTCTCTAACAAGTATTAATTTATCTTCATTTTCTTTTTGTTCTTGACCAATATTAGTTGGTTCTTCTGATTTATTATCTTCAATAACATCATTAGAATTACAGCCTATTAATATTAGAGATAAGAATGGTAATAAAATAAAAATCTTTGATATATTTTTTGAAATTCTGTCCATTTACTGCACCCCTTTTAGCATAATTTACTAC
>CAYLXY010000435.1:0-2051 GCA_964387405.1 uncultured Clostridiaceae bacterium | reverse complement strand
AGATGTAGTACGGATTTAAAAGGGCGTAATGGTGGATTATCTATAATAAGTTTTATGGGGGAATTTTAATTGTATGGTGTAGAGCCGATGTTTTGGAGAAAGTTATTCTTTGTTATAGGTATACTTTCATTATTATTATTTAGTTTTGATTTTTTAATGAGAAAACATTTAAATTTGGAGAAAGGGAAAATATTTTCTTATAATCATGTGAATGACAAACATAAAAAAATAGACTGGACAATTCGAATCAGTTATTTAATTATTATTTTAATAACACTGTTATTTACAATAAAGAGTAATGGGGAAACTATTTGGTATCTTCAAATATGGTTTATAATGTTTGTTTATTTAACAACTGCTGAAATGGTTAAAGCTTTTATGGAATGGAAATATGCAGAAAATCGAAAAAAATACATTTTTACCATTAGCAAATTAATCTTTACTTTAATACTGCTATGGATATTGTTCTACACTAATTTTTTTAATTTGTTTAATTTTTAAATATATTAAATTTGATGCAAAAAATCATAGATGTAGATTATATAGATAATAGTATAGAAAAGGACCATGAATTATTTAGGAAAAAGCTGTTTAATTCTATTCAAAACTAAAAAAATTGATATGTTGTTTAATATAATTAGAAACTATTATATTATTTATTAAATATGTGTTGTGTTAAAAAATAAGTTTAAGAGTATGTTTTATATTGGTGTCTTAGTAGATAAGCACGTCGTTAGCGATCTTGTCATTCCGAGTATAACGAGGAATCTTAGGGTCAAAACAAAGATCCTTCGTCGCTACGCTCCTCTGGATGACAAACATCCTTAAGACACATAATTTATACGATGGGTCATAGAGGTAGATAAATGCGTCTTAGACTTGATGATTTTAAGTATAATTAAGATTATTTAGGGGGGGGTGCTAACTATGTTAAATGGTTTTATTGGGATGGCAGAAATAGTATTAATATTAGCTATTGTTATATTTATTTACTTGTGTTATCGAATATTTAAATTTATAAAGAATAGATAAAAGGAGTCTTCAATTAAAGGTATATAATTAGTAAAAGACGAACTAAACAAGCTCATGATAGTAGATAAGTACGCCACAGAGTTTTGTCATTCCGAGTGTAACGAGGAATCTTTAGGGTCAAAACAAAGATCCTTCGTCGCTATGCTCCTCTGGATGACAACAATTTTTAAGACACATCATTTATACGATGGGTCATAGAGGTAGATAAGTACGCCACAAAGAATAATAAATTTAAGGGGGAATAAATTTGAGCAAAGACAATAAGAGATTCCTTAAATATTTAGGAATTATATTTATAACTGTATTATTAACATATAAACTTCCTCAGGATTCTTATTCTATAATTCAATATATTATACCACCTATAAGAACTAAAAACAGTGTAATTTATCTTTCGGGGCTAGTTCCATTAGCACTGTTTATTGTAGGAATTAAAGGTTTGTTTAAACTTGAAAGATTTGCAGAAAAAAGCAAGCTACTAGTATTTATAACAATTATAATAATCATTATTCCTTTAATGCAATGGACATTAGATTTTAGTAGAACAAATTATCATTGGATAAAAGGTGATGGTTTAAAAGCTGTAGATATAGAAGAGTCAAACATTGGTTTAAATACTAGTGACAACAAAATAATAATGAATGTAAGTTTAGAATTAAAAGATTATAGTAGAAAAAATCATAATAAATTTAAGATAAGAGTTTATTTACCTAAGAGCTTAAGTTTTTATACCGATAAAAAATTTTATGAATTTGAACACTATTATTTTATCCATGGCAATCGAAATATAACTAATATTCAGGAAGATATAATTTTCGAATTAAATAGTAATAAGAGGAATGAATTATTTGAATCTACATGGTTTTGGGAAGATGTAGAATATGAACTATATAATAATGATGAAAAGGTTAGGATTATACAGCATGGTTTATAAATTAATCTTTAGCAATAAGAAATGTATAGGAGGTGTGCATTATGGATTTGACTCGTATGGGTGCTCAATATATGGGTTTGGTAAT
>CAYLXY010000434.1:0-2064 GCA_964387405.1 uncultured Clostridiaceae bacterium | reverse complement strand
CTGTGGTGCTATTTTACTAGTGCTATATTGGCTTTTGAATTTATGTAACAGCTCCTTAAATAGGATGCCATTACTACAAAGAAACTGTAAACTCGAAAGGCTGGAAATAAAATAAAAACTTTAGAAGATAAGATAGATTTACTTGAATGGAAACTAGAAATATTGGGAAAAAATGTTGAACTTGAAGGTGTATTTAATGTTATAAATGAATTAGATATAAATAGAAATCAATTTTCTAAAATAAACCATATTATAAGAAAGTATGCAAAACAATATAAGGAAATATGGGATGATGTTAATTATAAAAGAGAACTTTTTGAAAAAGAATTTGCAGAAATTAATAGTGTTTTTGAGAAGAATAAGGAGGCAGTAGAGACAATATTAAAAGATATTGCAGAAGAAGTGAATTGTCCTAATTATAAATTGTTATTTGTACGTCTCTATGGACACATGTCTAAATATGAAGATGTTTTTTCAGAAATAAGATAAAGATTAAATAAGGACTAAGAAAAAAATAGCTAAGAAGTTCTTCTTTGCTAGACATATTAAATATAAAAACTTCATACTACAGAGAGTGTTTTTTATATTAACAACAAAAGGAAATCACCCTTGATTTAAAAATATTTTAAAGGGTACAAAGTGTAAAGCAATATTAAATGGTATTTTAATTCAAAGAGGGAGTGAAAAAATGTTTAAAGAATTTAAAGAATTTATATCCAAAGGTAATGTTCTTGATCTTGCAGTAGCAGTAATAATAGGTGGTGCTTTTGGTAAAATAATTACTTCGCTTGTTGACGATGTACTTATGCCAGCTATAGGTATACTACTAGGAGGAATTAATTTTACAGAATATAAATATGTAATTACACCTGCTGCTGGTGACGTTGCTGAATCTGCAATTTTATATGGACAATTTATACAATCATTTGTTGACTTTATTATAATAGGATTCTCTATATTTGTGATAGTAAGAATTATAAATAAATTTAATAAATCTGAGCCAGTTGAAGAACCAACCCCAGAAGAACCTAGTAAAGAAGAAGTACTTCTTGGAGAGATTCGAGATTTACTAAAAGAAAAATAAAGTTATTAATAATTTAAAGGTAAGTTTAACAAAAACCTGTCTTTTTTAGGAAAATAAATCATACATATAAAGTTTAAATAGATAAATTAACCTATAAAGTGATATATTGAAGTAAGAATAAATCTACTAGGAGAATTTATTGAAAAAATGGTAATGCAAAACAATTATACTTGACAGCAAGTTACTAAAACAGTCGACTAATACCTAGAAGAAAGATTCTAAGGGTATAGCTGACTGTTTTTAAATTTTCAGATATTCTTATAATGTTCATATAAAACACTTCTTGTATAATAACTTAATTAAGACATTAGAAGGATTGAAAGATCATTGATACATGGGATAGAATGGAATAAGAGGAAATAATATAATAATATATAAAGATGTTTTTAATCCAAAATAAATATAAAAAGTAGTTAACACTACGATTTAAACTTTGGAGGTTATAATATGGAGGAAATTATAAAAGTTAGTGTTTATGAAAAATTTTTAATCAGCAAAGATAATATTATACTTGAGATAAATAAAGATTTTTTAGATTTAACTGGATATAATGAAAAGGAATTGTTAGGAAAAACTCTTATAGAGGTAGGGAAGATATTAAGAATAGATTCTCAAATTAGCTTAGAGGATATTGAAAATCATACTAGAGTATTTATATTTACTAAAGAATTAGTTGCAATTGAAGGTTCAATATCATGTAAACCTATTGACAGTGGAATTCAAATGTTTACATTTAATATGGATTCATTTAATTTGCTTAATGAAAAATTTGATTTGGCTAATAGCTTAGGTACAAGTCGTGGTGATGGAGTAGCAATTTATAGTTTTGCTAGTTTAGTATTAATTAATAGCAATCAAAATTACATAGATTTTCTTGACCCTCCATACAACAAAAAGTCAAATAGTATAGGAAAAAGTATTAAAGAAATATCTAATATTTATTTATCTAAACAATACAATAAAATAAAAGATCATTTAAC
>CAYLXY010000433.1:0-2065 GCA_964387405.1 uncultured Clostridiaceae bacterium | reverse complement strand
AATATAAGTTACTTTATAATATAAAGATCTTAGAAGAAGAACAGAATAATATTATTAATAATTCAAATTTAACTGAGGAAGAGGTTGAGAGCAATTTGTTAAACATAGGTATGGAAATAATGAAAAAAAACGCAGAGATACAAAAGTTGAAAGCTTAATGAAGGGAGGTAGCAGCATTGAGTAACATAAAGGATATAAAAAACGAAACCATTAAAAAATTACTAGAAAAAGGGAAAAAGAAAGGTACAATCACCTATACAGAAATAATGGATGCACTAGAAGATATTGATTTAGATAAAGATCAAATAGATGAAATATATGAAAACTTTGTAACTATGGGTGTAGAAATTGTAGGAGCTAAAGATGTTGAAGAAGAAGATGATGATGAAAAAACAGATAAAACAGAAGAAGACTCAGCAAAAGATGATGCAACTTTATTAAAGGGAGTCAATGTAGACGATCCAGTCAGAATGTATTTAAAAGAAATTGGTAAGGTTGCATTATTAACAGCAGAAGAAGAAGTAGATCTAGCAAAAAGAATGGGCGCAGGTGACGAAGAAGCTAAAAAGCAATTAGTTGAGGCAAATTTAAGATTAGTTGTAAGTATTGCTAAAAGATATGTAGGCAGAGGAATGTTGTTTTTAGATTTAATACAAGAAGGAAACTTAGGTCTTATTAAAGCAGTAGAAAAATTCGATTATACAAAAGGATTTAAATTTAGTACTTATGCTACTTGGTGGATACGTCAAGCAATTACAAGAGCAATAGCTGATCAAGCTCGTACTATAAGAATTCCAGTTCACATGGTGGAAACAATAAATAAACTGATTCGTGTATCTAGACAACTATTACAAGAATTAGGCAGGGATCCAAAACCTGAAGAAATAGCTTTAGAAATGGATCTTTCTGAGGAAAAAGTGCGTGAAATCTTGAAAATTGCTCAAGAACCTGTTTCCTTAGAAACACCAATTGGAGAGGAAGAAGATAGTCATTTAGGAGATTTTATTCCAGATGAAGATGCACCAGCACCAGCAGAGGCAGCGGCATTTTCATTATTAAAGGAACAGCTTATAGAGGTACTAGACACTTTAACACCTAGAGAACAGAAAGTACTTAGGTTACGTTTTGGACTTGATGATGGTAGAGCAAGAACTTTAGAGGAAGTAGGTAAGAAGTTTGAAGTAACAAGAGAACGAATAAGACAGATTGAGGCTAAGGCATTAAGAAAGTTAAGACATCCGAGTAGAAGTAAAAAGCTAAAGGATTATTTAGAGTAGAATAATAAAAATAGATTCGCAAATGCGAATCTATTTTTAATAATTAATGGGCAAAACATGAAAAATTATAATTATACTTAGTCAGGCCAACGATTCCACATATGTTTATATTTAACTTTACTTTTATGTTTTTCATCAGATTCCTGACTATCTATTTTATTATTTAAAACATTCATAAGTTGATTTGCTTCTTCTGCCCATTCTAAGGTTGTTCCACCCCAGCTGAAACTTAACATTTCTTCAGATGGTGTTACTTTTTTAGATTTTTTTTCAGTATCAGACACAAAATCACCTCCTTTACATATAGTTTTAGGAAATTAGTTTTAAAATATTATGGTATATTTTGTGAAAAACAAATTGCAAAGGGGAATCAAAAAATCAATATGAAATTAACTGCTAGACTAGAAAAAATAGTAGACCAAATTGAAATAGGAGATAGGGTTGCAGACATAGGAACAGATCACGGATATATTCCCATATATTTATTAAAAAACAAAATAAGTCCCTTTGTAATAGCAGGAGATATAAATATAAAACCACTAAATAGTGCAGAAAATAATATTAAAATATATGATCTTTCAAATAATATAGAAACTAGATTAGGAAATGGACTTTCAATTTTAAAACCAGAAGAAGTAGACACTGTGATTATTGCAGGTATGGGTGGATTATTAATTAGTGAACTTTTAGATAGCTCAAAAGAAGTAGTAAAAAAACTTAAAACCCTAATACTTCAACCTATGCAAGCCCAATCGGAATTAAGAAAATATTTAATTGATGATGAGAAG
>CAYLXY010000432.1:0-2067 GCA_964387405.1 uncultured Clostridiaceae bacterium | reverse complement strand
AGCCAGTATTTCTGGAATAGAAAAATTGAATCTTTATACTTATGAGGAATTGTTAAACATAGTAAAAGACTATTTACCTTTAGAAAAAAGTAAAGAAGTTGACTCATTAGAAGATGTGGTAGAGTCTCTAGACTTTTTATCACTTTTTCATAAAGAAGAGCTCCTTAAAAAAGTAGGTAAAATAATCCTCTGAACACAAACAAAGGTATATTTATCAAATAGTGACAATTGTTACAAAAGCTAAAGAAGAAGCAAGTTATAATAAACGATATAAGCAAATTATTTCAATTCACTAATAGATGGAGGAATCTTTATGAAAAACATAAAACTGACTATAGTATATTATAGTATGACGGGTACAAATTTTCAGCTTGCTAGCTGGGCAAAAGATGCTGCAGAAGAAGCCGGAGCTCAAGTAAGAATGGTAAAAGTTGCTGAACTAGCAGCTCAAGAAGCGATAGATAGTAATCCTGCCTGGCAAGCACAGGTTGAGAGAGAAAAAGATATAAAAGAAGCTAGCTCAGATGACCTTTTATGGGCAGATGCGATCATTTTTTCAACACCTAGTCGTTTTGGAATTGTTGCTTCCCAAATGAAACAATTTTTGGATTCACAAGGTGGTATCTGGGCTCAAGGAAAACTAGCAAACAAAGTAGTTTCAGCTATGACTTCAGCACAAAATGCACACGGTGGGCAAGAGCAGACTATTCTCTCACTTTATACTACGATGATGCACTGGGGAGCTATCATTGTTGCTCCAGGATATACGGATGACAGTATCTTCACTGCTGGCGGAAATCCTTATGGTACATCTGTGACAGCTGGTCGTGATGGCATGGTAGAGGATGTCGCAGCTGCAGTAAAACATCAAGCCAATAGAACCATAGAGATTGCAAGTTTACTTAAAAAAGGAAAAGAATAAAAAGTATAAACGATCAATATATATCAAATGAAAATGTGTAGTCTTAGGACTACACATTTTTTTGTCTAAGCTAAAGTAACAAATGTAACAAACTATCAAGTCCCCAGGCTGTTAATTGACATTATTACAAATTCGAAATAATATAAAAATACGTTTAGCAATAAGGGAGGTTTACTAATGAAAACAAAGGGAATACACCATATATCGTCGGTAGCCGGACATGCACAAAGAAGTATTGATTTTAATGCAGGGGTTTTAGGCTATCGTTTGGTAAAGCAAACATTAAATTACGATGATAAAGAAATGTATCATTTATATTTTGGAAATAGAGAAGCTAATTCAGGTTTAATAACTACTTTTCCTATGAATAATTCAGCATGTGGAAAAGTTGGAGGTGGGCAAGTTGCTGCATCAATTTATGCTATTAGACCAGACAGTATAAATTTCTGGAAAAATCGTTTGCAGTCTTTTGGAATAGATACGACTGAAAACATAAGATTCAATCAAAAAAGACTTGTCTTTAAAGATCCAGAGGGTTTAACTATGGAGCTTGTTGAACAAGACAAGGGTCCTCTCAATACATGGGAGTTTAATGGCGTAAAAGGTCAAGATACTATCACAGGCATAGAGAGTGCACTTATCTATTCAAGAAATCCAGAAAAAACTCTTAATTTATTCACTGAAGTTTTAGGTTATTCTTTAGCTGATGAAGACAATGACCATTACTTGCTGAAAGTTCATGATGAACTAGGTGGGTTTTTAGAACTAGCTAAAATGCCTTCAGATAGAGGATTAAATGGAATTGGAACTGTCCATCACATAGCTTTTGCAGTTGGAGATAATGAAATTGATAATTGGAAAATAAAACTAGAAGAAAATGCTTATCGTCCGACAGAAGTAAAAGATCGAAAATACTTTAGATCAATTTATTTTAGAGAAAAAGGTGGTTTGTTAATTGAATTAGCCACAAAGAGCCCAGGTATGACAGTCGACGAAAAATTAGGAGATCTAGGTTCTAGCTTAATTATTCCTGATGACTTTAAAAATGAAAATCACGATGACCTGATGCCTTTATTTGTCAGAGAAGTCAAAGAACTTTCAGGCTATGGCTATAGGGATCGTTATGAATATGAAATTCTACAAGC
>CAYLXY010000431.1:0-2067 GCA_964387405.1 uncultured Clostridiaceae bacterium | reverse complement strand
AGTATAATATCTAAGGCAAGGTCAAAGGACAATCAAGCTATTTTTCTAGGGGCAAATATAAGGCCAAAAGAAGGAGGCCAGAATATGAATGTTCAAAATAATATAATGGTATGCGTTACTAAACAAAAAACTTGTGAAAAATTAATTCAAGCTGGGGTAAAAATTAAAGAACAAAAAGAGGGAGACCTTTTTGTTGTTCATGTAGCACCTACAGGGTGGAATTTTTTAGGCAACTCCAGTGAGGGAGAGGCTTTAGATTACTTATTTGAAATTTCAAAGGCTGTAGGTGCAGATATGGCAGTTTTAAGATCATCGGAAGTTGTTGAGTCCATAATAAATTACTGCGAAAATAATGATATTAGTACTATTGTATTAGGTCAATCTCCACAAGCTTCAAAAGATAACAATATTATTAACAAGTTAAGTAAAAAATTAAAAGCAAAAGTTGAAATAACTATAGTTCCTACTAAATAAAAGACAATGATAAGGAGAAGGCAAAAACATGGAAAAGCAATTTTTATATAAAACCTATTCACAGTATTTAGTAGATAAGTATGGAGAAAAAGTATATAAACTTCCAATTAATTTACCTTTAACTTGTCCAAACCGTGATGGTAAACTCAGTAGAGGAGGATGTTCCTTCTGTGCCGAAGGAGGCACTGTCTTTGAAAAATTGCCTGCTTCTAATTCAGTAGACCAACAAATTAAAGATATAAGAGGCCATATAAAGAAAAAATACAAGGCAAATAAATACATTGCTTATTTTCAAAACTTTTCAAACACATATATGCCTATAGATGATTTTAAAAAATATGTAGAAGAAGCAGTTATTGAAGATGTAGTAGAAATTGCTATATCTACAAGGCCAGATTGTATTCAAGAAGAATATTTAGAGTTTTTACTGGATTTAAAAGTAAAAACAGGTATAGAAATATCTTTTGAATTAGGACTTCAAACTGTTAATTATCATACACTGAAAAGGATAAATAGAGGACATACTTTAGGAGAGTTCATAGATGCTGTTTTAACTATAAAGAAGTATGGATTTGAAATATGTGTACATTTAATACTTAATTTACCATGGGATAACATGGATGATGTAATTGAAAATGCAAAAGTTATATCTGCTTTAAATATAGAGCAAGTTAAATTACATGCTTTATATATAATGGATAATACATTAATGGGTCAAGAGTATAAAGAGGGTAAAATAAAAACGACTTCTGTTGAAGAATACAAAGAAAGAGTTATCACTTTTTTAGAATATTTATATCCCCAAATAGTAGTACAAAGATTAATAGGAAGAGCACCAAAAGAAAACAGCTTATTTGTTAATTGGAATATGAGCTGGTGGAAAATACGAGACGAAATACATGAACAAATGAAGAGTGAAAAAAGGTATCAAGGGAAAAAAGCAAATTATCTAAAGGGAAAATCATTGAGATGATGAAGAAGTTTATGCAGGGAAATTAAATTAAATATAGAATACTTTAAAGATCATGGTCTTTAAAATATTTTTATAAATTTAAAAATAAAAATATATTTTAGGAGGTTTTACTAATGATAAAGCTTATAGTTGGAGCACCAGGTACGGGAAAAACTAGAAAATTAACTGAGCTAGCTAATGAGGATGTAAAAAAAACCAAGGGACATTTAATTTATATTGACCATGGTGGGAAACGCATGTTACAAGTGGATTATAAAATTAGATATATTAATATAAGCGAATATGAAATTTCAGATCAACAAAGTTTTTATAGTTTTATTTGTGGAGTAATAGCATCCAATTATGACATAGAAACAATATATATTGATGGTTTATATAAAACAATTAATGTAGATATAAAAGACTTAGATGAATTTTTTAAAAAGCTTGATAATCTTGAAATGAAATATAATATTAATTTTGCAATAACTCTAAGTTCTAATAAAGAAGATTTACCTGAATATTTACGTAAGTATTCAATACAATAATATAAAAACCAGACTTAGTTACTTAAATTAATTTGTAGTTAAAGATAATTAAAAGATTTTTATATTATAAAAACATATATATATATATTGATT
>CAYLXY010000430.1:0-2068 GCA_964387405.1 uncultured Clostridiaceae bacterium | reverse complement strand
CCAAGTCATTTAAATTTACTACTATTTTAATATCATTTTTATTAATTAAATCTAAAATACTTCTTAGTGCAACTATTTTTATATTTATCCTTTCTGCCATATCACTCGTATCTACTTTTAGTTTTTCATCTGCATTAATAAATATTATTTCATCTTTACTAATCTCGTAATTTTTTTCTTCTAATTTTTCCAAATGTAAATCAATAGTCATAGGTGTTTCTCTATACAAGATCACTCCTTCAGGTAGGTCTAATTCTACATTCAGTGTTTCATTTTTATCTAAATTATCAGCCTTTATAGGTTTTGTAACAATTTCACTAATATTATCAATTAATTCTTTTTGTCCCCTTAATATAATGCTTGTGGGATTTATTTCTGTTTTCCTGATCTTGTAACCAGTTTGTGTATTTATTTGTAAATCAGGCTTAATAGGAACAGTTTTTAATAAGTCAACTTGTAATGATACTTCCACATGAGAAGTTTTAAGATCTACATTTTTTACTTCTTCACCCTTATTATTAATTGGCTTTAATGGTAAATTTAATGCAATATTATCAGTTATGCCAGTAAGGTCTAATTCTGCAATTATATTCTCTATAGAATTAACATAACTTTCTGCACCTTCAATCCACACTTTTGTTGGTTGATATTTAAGATTTCCAGTTACAAAATCCTCTTTAGGTTTGCCCAATACTTCAACACTTACTTCCTTTTCCTGCTTTATAATTTTTTCAAACTCTACACTAATAAATCTTGGGCTTACATCAGCTTCTATATTATTAGGAACAACAACCTCTAAGGAAATATTATTTTTTCCTAATCCATATCCTTTCAAGTCTGCTCTAACTTGAATTTGATTAGAAGATATTTTATATACTTCGTCTCTTCTCCCTGTTAATCTAACTTTTACTTTTAAGTTGTCTAAATCATCATTCTTTATAGCTAATCCATGTTCTTTCATTTCTTCTACATTTATTAATGTCACAGGTACATTTGAAAAATTTCGGAATGATCTTGGATTTAATGTGCCAGTAACATATATCCATAATAAAAGGGCAAAAAGAATCGAAATAACTTTAGGTGCTATATTTCTATTGCCCGTTTTTTTCATCTTTGTTCCTCCATTTCATCTTTAAAAATTGCCATTGACGACTTTCTTCTGTCCGATAACTTTGAAGTAATATTTGTGATAATTCTTCAGCCTTTAAAAACCTTTTTATTTTACCCTTCTCTGCAACTGAAATATCTCCTGTTTCTTCAGAAACAATAACTGCCATAGAATCTGATTTTTCAGTAATGCCTATACCTGCTCTATGTCTTGTACCTAATGCTTTGCTAATATTAGGATTATCAGTTAAAGGTAGTAAACAACCTGCACCTAATATACGGTTTTTCCTAATAATTACTGCTCCATCATGTAGAGGACTGTTTGGATAAAATATATTTATAAGTAGCTCACTAGAGATTTTTCCACCAATAGGTGTTCCTGTTTCAACAATTTCACTTAAACCTATTTCTCTTTCAATAACAATAAGAGCTCCAATTTTTTGCCTTGATAAGGATCCTACAGCCTCTACTAAATCAGATACACTATTTCTAATCTCCTCATCTTCTATATCAACTATAGATTTTGTTAAAAATTTAGTTCTTCCTATGTATTCCAGTGCCCTTCTTAACTCTGGTTGAAATACAATAAGTAAAGCAATTACCCCTACAGTCATTGCATTCCTTAATATCCAATTAATTACATGAAGTTGCAATCTAAAACTTAGTTCAGTTGCTATTAATAATACTAATATCCCCTTAATAAGTTGTTCGGCCCTTGTTTCCTGAATAAGCATATAAAGTTTATAGAAAACAAAAGCAACTATAACCATATCTGCTATATCTCTCATATTTATATTTATAAATAAGTCCAATACTTGTCCCACTAAAAACACCCTCTTGTATTGAATTTTCTATCCTAAATTTTAATAATTGTATTTTATCTATATTACTATATTATACTAATTCTTTGAAAAAAGAAATGATAAATTATAAAGAATTATAAAGAGAGAAGTCTCTATAA
>CAYLXY010000429.1:0-2072 GCA_964387405.1 uncultured Clostridiaceae bacterium | reverse complement strand
GTATTAATTTCTCTATCAATTATTTTCTTAGGAATTTATACAATAAATTTCAAGGAAACAATATCTGAAATTTCCTATATGGAATTTATGGATAAGGTTGACAATAAAGAAGTTAAATCTGTATATATATCTGACTCTGCCCAGTTAAAGGGAGAGCTTAATGATGGAGAACAGTTTAAAACAGACAATCCTAGGAAAGATGACTTTAAGGAAAGTATGTTAATTAAAAATATAGAGGTAAAGGAAGTAAATGGACAATATTCTGCAGGTCAAATTGTTCTAATTATTATAATGATTATAGGTTTTGCAGGAATAGCAATTTATTTATCAAAAAATGGTTCACAAAAAGTTTCTAAAGAATATGATAAGATGTCAAATATAGAGATTTCAACAGAAAAAGATTCTAACATAAGATTTAGCAATATTGCAGGAAATGAAGAGGCTAAGGAAAATATTATGGAACTGGTGGATTTTATAAAAAACCCGCAAAAATATGAGAAGTATGGTGCTAAAATGCCAAAAGGAATAATGTTATATGGACCTCCTGGAACAGGTAAAACTCTAATGGCAAGAGCTTTAGCGAGGGAAGCGGGAGTAGACTTCCTGGCAGTATCTGGTTCTGATTTTGTTCAAGTATATGCAGGGCTTGGAGCTGGTAGAATAAGATCATTATTTAAAAAAGCCAAAGAAAAAGGGAAATCTGTTATATTTATAGATGAAATAGATGCCATAGGTAAAAAAAGAGATCGTGGTTTAGGCGGTAGTGATGAATCAGATAGAACCTTAAATGCACTTCTAACAGAAATGTCAGGTTTCAAGGGAAGCGAAGGCATTGTAGTTATAGCAGCTACTAATAGGTTAGATACATTAGATGAAGCACTTTTAAGACCAGGTAGATTTGATAGACAAATTGAAATTGGATTACCAGATTTAAAGGCTAGATATGAAATTTTAAAATTATATAGCCAAAATAGGCCAATTGCACCTAATCTTAATTTTAAGCATATAGCAGAACAGACAGTATATTTTAGTGGAGCAAAATTAGAAAATCTAATGAACGAAGCTGCAATAAATGCAGCCAGGGAAAATGCCGAATCTATTTCAGAACTTCATGTAGATAAAGCATTTTATACTGTGATTGTTGGAGATGAAAAAAGAGATAGAAGTAATGTTAGAAATGTAGATAGAAAGATTACTGCTTATCATGAGGCGGGACATGCTGTTGTTACTAAGTTGCTTTGCCCAGAAAACAAAATTACAAAAGTAACCATTATTCCTAGTACAAAAGGTGTAGGTGGATTTAGTATGAATATTCCTCCAGATAAGATGTATAATACTAAGAGGGAAATGATTAATAATATCCAAATTGCATTAGCTGGTAGAATTGTAGAAGAATTAATATTTGGTAGGGATAATGTGACTACTGGTGCAAGCAATGACATTCAAAAGGCAACAGAATTATTAGTTGCTATGATTAAACAATTTGGTATGAATGATGAAATTGGTATGATCAATTACGATATACTATTGGGGCGTCAAGGAGCAACAGATGATAAGTTAATTGAAATTAGTAAGGAAAAAATGCAAGATTTATATAAGACAACTAAAAGACTAATAGAGAAAAACTTAGGATTAGTTGAATTGATAGCTAAAAGCCTTTTAGATAAAGAAACTTTAAATGAAGAAGAAATTGATAGATGTATTGCAATATATGAAGGAGAAGAGGTTTAATAAACTTTTAAGGCAAAAATTTCATTTTCAAAAAATAGAGTTATGGTGTATAATAATAATTAAGAAAGTAAGAATATTAAAAAATTCTGAGGTGTTCGTAAGACTTAGTAAAATTCAACCTACAACATACATCCGGGAGATTACATTTTTATATGGACGGAAAGCCGCCTGCGAGTGGACTTCGAAAGTATAGAATGGGTCACCCACCTTGAGTAAGGCTGGGATGTGAATTTTACGGTTAACGGCATCTTGGATCTATTTTATAAATCTCTCAAAACTGAGAGATTTAATTTTTTTTGTAACTAAAACAATATTAAAGAACAATAGTTAATATGAAATTT
>CAYLXY010000428.1:0-2081 GCA_964387405.1 uncultured Clostridiaceae bacterium | reverse complement strand
CTTGAAAAGCTACTAACTCACTAATTCTAATCCTTAAATATACCCACTAATTTTTTATATAATTGTACCCATTCATTATACAACTTTTTATTTAAACTATTTTTTAAAAAGGCTATAAGATCTTACTATTGCATTTTTAAAAAGAAAATTCAAATAAAGATAAAGTTTCTCCCTATTCAGCTTCATAGACAAGTTTATTATTATCATTTTCAATTAAAAATATTTTTTCTATTCCATCATCCATCAACTCTTCTATACTATCTTTTACCTCAATTTTGGCACTAATACTACAATTAGAACTCAATACTCTAGGTACAGGCATAAGTTCGCATTTGATATTTTCCCTCTTGCATTTTCTCTGGAATTTAATAGCCCCTGAATGTGTAAAAAATAAAACCATATATTCCATATTTATTTCCTAGCCTCTATTATAATTAGATCATTTTCTTCTTTTACTGACATAGAGTATCCAGAATACTTTAAAAATCTTTCTACATTTTCTTTTGCTGTATTGTTATCTACTATTATGTCCACCCCTTCAGGATTTTCAACTAATGCCTTTTTAGTTAAGAATACAGGCTGTGGACAGCCCCTACCACATGTATCTATTCTCTTCATAACTTCATTTCCTCCTTAAATTACCTAATATTTTTCAATACTATGGATTTATTATTTATAATTTACTTTTCATCAAACTTATCTGAACTAAGAATGGAACACAATGCAGTTATGAGACCTCTAAATTCTATTAATAATAAAATTGAGTACACTAAGGTTCAATGTGATAAGTTGGGAAATTTAAATATTGAAGATTTAATATCCTCAATTAAAACTAATACTAAAGCTGTAATAATGACTCATGCTTCAAATGTTTGTGGTACTATATTAGATTTGAAAAAGGTAGGGGAAATATGTAAGCAGAATAATATATTTTTTATAATAGATGCTGCTCAAACAGCAGGGTTTTTAGATATGGATTTTCAAAAATTAAATGCTGATGCTATAGGTTTTACTGGCCATAAAGGTTTGTTGGGCCCTCAAGGAATAGGTGGCTTTATAATTAATGATGAAACTGCTAAAATGATGGATACTCTTATTGAAGGTGGTACTGGGAGTTTGTCTGATGCTGAAATACAACCAGATTATATGCCTGATAAGTTTGAAGCTGGAACTTTAAATATTCCAGGTATTTATGGGTTGAATGCTTCTTTAAAATATGTATTAAGCTATGGTGTTAAAAATATTAGAGATAAGGAAATTTATCTTATTGACAGGTTTTTGGAAGGTGTACTTAATATGAAAAATATTGAAATTATAGGTAATAAGACATCTGATAACAGAACTGGTATATTATCTATAGATTTTACTGACTATGACAATGGTCTTGTTGCCCACAAACTAAGTAAGGAATTTACTATTTTGACTAGATGTGGTTTACATTGTTCACCATCAGCTCATAAAACTTTAGGTACTTTTCCAAATGGTACTGTTAGATTTTCTGTAAGTCATTTTAACTCTCCAGAGGAAATAGCATATACGGTGGATTGCATTAATTATATAATTAATAACTAATACTATTAAGATCGAATTTCCTCCACCGCTTGCCTTTCCTTTCATATGAAATTATCCAAACCCTTTAATTTGATAATTAAAAAATACAATATATTTGCTTTTCAGTTTATATATTAATCCTTCTAATTACTTCATACTCCTCTACTTTTATGGCACAATATGTGAATTATGTATCTTGAGAATATTTGTCATCCAGAGGAGTCCAGCAACCAAGGGTCTTTCTTTAATCCGTGCTTATAAAATCCCTCATCCTAATTTCTACCCACTTTACACCCTTTGGAGATTCATTTGAATATAATGTAATATTGTTATTCTTATCTATTATAACCTTCAAATCATAATTAGAGCCATGTGGTTGTAATTCCATTCCACCCTCCCCACTGATTTTCCAATCTCATTCCTGTACAATATATTGATTTTCAAATTGCTATTTTTAATAAGTTTTTTGACACCTTTGTATTGTGAATTTTTATAACTCATTTACATATAGTCTCCTTTCTTTAAACTCT
>CAYLXY010000427.1:0-2083 GCA_964387405.1 uncultured Clostridiaceae bacterium | reverse complement strand
GTTACTTGTACAATTCTATTACCTCTAAAAATAGTAACTGTTCTTTGAGCATTATCCCATACTACATTGTCAGAAGTAATTCCTATTGCGTTAGCAACATGACGAACTGGGAAGTAAGTTCTTGAGTCTTTGATATATGGAGCTACGTCCATTGTCATTTCAACACCACTTATTGTGTAAACAGTTGAACCAACTGTCATAACAACTGGCTTAACAACTCCTTCTTGAGCTGGAGTAACAACTGTCATTCCAACAAAAGAAACACCATTTGTAGCAGATAAATCAAGAGCTGCTGGAGCACCAACACCAGCTACACCATAGTTAGCAAAAGCTCTGTTTATAGATCCACCGAAAACTCTCATTTTGTAAGCACCTTCAGCAGGTGTACGGTCTAAGTCTACAGTAATTCCAGTAATCTTAATTGTAGAAGCAACTGTACTTGCTCTATCAATTTCAATAGTTAATTTACCAGCAGTTTTTGTTAATTTACCAAGTTTCATATCACCTTCAACAACTTCAACTTTAGGAGTAGCAGCAAAAGTTGCAGCAGCAGGACTTCCTAAGTCAATTTCAATAGTGTTATAAGGTGCAGCAGCTTTCAAGTATCCAGCTTTTACTTCTTTAATTAAGATATCGCCAATAGCTTGAGCTTGCTTACCAACTTCAACATCAACATTTGAACCAGTAACAATAACTGGTTGTACTATTTCAGCAACTTTAACTTCTGCTGAAACGTTTGAGCTTCCAGCAACTTTAACAACTACATCTCCTGCAGTTGCATTTGCTTTAACAGCAATTTTACCATCTTCAAACTTATATGTGTAAGCAGCTGTTGAGAAATCACTTCCAACTGAAGCAAACTCATAAGTTACAGTTCTTCTGTCTGTAGATAATGGACTTGCAGCTGGAGCTAATGTCAAGCCAGCACCTTTATCTACTGTAATTGTTGGGATAGATACCCAAGCAGTATTAGCTGGTAATTCAAACTTAATAGTTCTACCATTACCAATAATTGTAGCAGCAATATTTTCTTTTATGATAATGTCTTTTAAAGTCTCTGTATCATCACCAGCCATAACATCTATAACTGATTCTGCTGTTACTGAATAACCATATGTTTTTGTTGTTCCATATGTCATTGTTTGTGAAGTAGCATCTCCAGCTACTTTAATTTGAACGTCTCCGTCAGTAGCATCTTCGTCAACGTCTACTTTAATTCCGCTAATTTCGATAACAGCTGGACTGCCAGATGAAACTGCTCTTACATAGAATACAAACTCTGAGTAACCGTCAGCATTTGTAGCAGGTGCAGCAGGAGTAGCTGTAGCAGCTCCTGCACCAACATTTGCAGCAGCTAGAGTTAAACCAACTGCTGGATTAGTAACAGTTGCAGTAACAGTTTGAGCTGCATTAAATTCTACATCTGAAGTTGGAATAGAAATTCTAATAGCATCTCCAACATCTAATGAATCCGCTTTACTTTCGATAATTCTAATAGTTCCACCAGTTTGGTTTGTTTTTCCCCTTGAAAAAGTTTCAGTAGAAAGAACAGATGCACTTGTGCTTCCTGAAGCAACTGTACCAACAGTCACTGTACCATTTGTAACACCACCATCTGGGCTGTAAACATCTACAACAACATTATCACTTGACATTGAAGTTAAGTCTAAAGTTATTCCAGTTAAGTTGAAATCAATAGTTCTTGCTCCAGTAACTGCGCCAGCTACAGTTAATGTTACTGAATTATCTCCAGAAGTAACCGCTGCTCCTGCAGCAATTGGAGCTCCATTTTGGCTAAAATCTGTGCCGTCAACTGTACCAGCACTAGCAAATTTCGCACCGTTTAATAAACTAAAAGTAATTGTATCTCCTACTGTAATTGAACCAACAGTCGCTGAAGTTTCAGCAATTCTAAGATTACCAGCATTTTCGGAATTAGTTGTTCCGACTGCTTTTACTTGAAGAGCTGAATTTGTGGTAGCTGCGAATGCGCCCATTGGTAATAATGTTATTGCAAACATAACCAATGTAAGAATCGCTATAAGTTTCTTATTCAAAATAAATACCCTCCTTAAATTATTTG
>CAYLXY010000426.1:0-2083 GCA_964387405.1 uncultured Clostridiaceae bacterium | reverse complement strand
GATAAAGCTTAAAAATAGATTCATGTTTATGCGACAACTTACTTGACAACTTCCGGAAGTAGGAATAATTACGGAACAAGAAAGATTAAGGTTGAGCTTGATAACTTAGGCTATCGGGTTTCTAGAAGAAGGATAGCCAGAATCATGAAGGAAAATGCATTAGTATCTAACTATACAGTTGCACAATATAAAGTCCATAATAGGGGTTGCAATGAATCAAAAGTTTCCAATATAGTAGACAGAGAGTTTGATGATAGAGATAAGCTAGAAGTAGCTGTGAGCGACCTTACCTATTTAAGAGTGGGTAATAGGTGGAATTATGTATGTACCATAGTAGATCTATCTAATAGGGAAGTAATAGGTTATTCTGCTGGGCCTAATAAGAATGCCAGTCTAATAGAAAAAGCATTATTAAGATGTAATTATTCATTAAATGACATAAAGATATTCCATTCAGATAGAGGAAGGGAATATGATAATATCAAAGTAGAAAACATCTTAGAAACCTTTGAAATAGAGCGTTCTTTAAGTAGAAAAGGAAACCCTTATGATAATGCAGTAAGTGAAGCCATGAATAAAATATTAAAGATAGAATTTATATATCAAAACAAGTTTGAGACCTTAGAGGAATTAGAGTTACAGCTAGCAGAATATATTTACTGGTATAATAATATAAGGATCCATGGTTCTTTAGGTTATATATCACCAATAGAATATAGATATAGAGAGGACTTAGAACTAGTAGCATAAATGGTATTTAGAAGATAGATTTCTGTTCGGAATGAATTTGTCTAAAAAAGGGTTGCCTTTCCAATTTCCTAAGGAAAGCCTATGTTTTTATCCTTCCTTAATTAATATACCCTTGATATATTTGTACTGCTTTCCCCCCAATCGTTTTAAATGTAAAACCCTCCTGTAAATCATTTTTTAAATTTTTTTCTATTGCGTCTATAAACTCACCTTTAGGTATGGGTGCTAGGGTCAATTGACCTGCCATATATGGTGTATATTTTTCGGCTAATGTAATCTTCATCTTTTCTTTAGTTTCGCTATAATTACCTTTGGTGTCTAATCTAGTTAGACTTACATCTAAAGACATTGGATTTACCCTGTTTATTCCAGTAATAACTCCATATACTGTTTCTAATTCATCCATTTTGTTTAACAAATCTTCTACTCTATTTAACTCAGCAGTAGTTGCCCATATAAACTGGTCTAAATCTTCTTTAGGAAGTCTATTTTTTAAATTTGCAAATTTTTCCTCCATGCGTGACTCTAGTAAATCTAAATTTTCTATTCTTTCATAGGATTCTTCTACGCTTGTATTTAGCTTATATAAATTGTTAGCTAAAATTAATATCCCCATAGTTAATATTAATCCTAGAACAAGTACAATAAATGTTGATTTTTCCTTCATAATTTTATCACCTTTCCTTTTTACTTATTTCGTTCTCTAAACTTAAACAAAAAATATATGGTCTGCTTTTAAAGAGTTATGTTACAAAATTGTTCTATTTTCTTATACATCTTTTATTTTCCTAATTTAAATAATATTGCACCCCAATGTATTTTCCATTTCTTTTAATGCAAACTTATGTGCTTCTTCGTCAAATGAAGCTACTCCATCTTTAAATACATTTACTTTATATGAAATATTTCTTGCATCTACTGCTGTATATAGCACACAGATATTAGTGCATACTCCAACTAAATATATTTCATCTACATTATCTTCTCTTAAAAACAAATCTAAATCTGTGCCATAAAATGAACTATATCTTCTTTTTTTAATGATTTTATCTCCTTCTAATACTTCTAATTCATCAATTATTTTGCTGCCTTCTGTATCTTTTACACAATGAACTGGAAACATATCGAATTCCTTATCATTTATCTCATGATTATCACATATGTAAATTACTGGATAGCCCAACTTTCTAAATTCATGAATCTTTTCTTTTACAAATGGAATAACATCTCTACCAGCGGAACCCGTTTCCAATGCCCCACCTTGGTATATAAAATCCTTTAGCATATCAATTACAAGTAAAGCTTTCATTTTTATCTACTCCTCAGTCTTTTT
>CAYLXY010000425.1:0-2096 GCA_964387405.1 uncultured Clostridiaceae bacterium | reverse complement strand
TACTGGACAGGTTACATTTAATAGGACGGTTACTTACCTAACATGGTATAATAAAATCAGGAGGAGATTTTAATGACCAGAAGGTGTTATAATTGGGTAGATTAATGGAAAAATTCAAAATAGATAATCATAAGAAGAAAAAAGGGGGTAGAAAGATCTATCTTGTTATTGGTATAATATTAATTTTTATATTGAAGGGATTTATAACTAAAGTGCCAGATGGTATATCGTATGAAGGAATTAAAAGAAGTGATTCTAATATTGAGTTTTTATATGACTTAACTTATGAAAAAGATGGGGAAACTATAAAGGAGCAGGGCATATTTAAAGAACAATTAAGATTAATAGAAAATGCAGAAAGATTTATTATACTAGATATGTTTTTATTTAATGATGATTATGATAGAAAAAGTGGGGTCAAGTACCCTGATTTATCGGAACAGCTTACAAAAAAATTAATTGAAAAAAAGGCGGAAATTCCAGATATAAAAATTTTATTTATAACTGATGAAATTAACAACTTTTATGGAGCATATGAATCAGTTTACTTAAGAAGATTAAAAGATAATAATATAGATGTGCTAGTTACAAATTTGGAAAAACTAAGAGACCCCAACCCCCTATATGCGGGCATTTGGAGAAGTGCAATCAAATGGTTTGGAACATCAGGTAAAGGTTGGCTACCTAATCCTTTTAATCCCCAGTCACCGAAGGTTACAGCAAGAGGGTATTTAAAACTGTTAAATTTTAAAGCAAATCATAGGAAAGTTATGGTTTCTGAAAATAGTGCTATTATAACATCTATGAATCCTCATGATGCTAGTGGAAATCATTCAAATATTGGTTTTAAGATGGAGGGCAGTATTTTAGAAGATATAGTTTTATCAGAATTAAATATAGCCAAATTATCTAATTATAGAAAAGTTGATGATTTTAAACTATCTTATATAAATAAAGCTTTTCAAGATGATACAAATATTGCATATCTTGTTACCGAGGGGAAGATAAGAGATAATTTAATCAGGGAGATACAAAGGACTGAAAAGAATAATGAGATTATCTTAGCTATGTTTTATTTATCTCATAGGGAAGTAATCAAGGAATTAATTAATGCCTCTAACCGTGGAGTGAATATAAAACTAATACTAGACTCTAATAAGGATGCTTTTGGAATTAAGAAAAACGGCATACCTAATAGACAAGTAGCCCATGAAATACAAAAGAAAACCAATAATGCTAATATAGTGAGATGGTATGATACCCATGGAGAACAATTTCATAGTAAGATGGCTATAATAAAAGATAGGGACAAATCTATTATAATAGGCGGCTCTGCAAATTTAACCAGGAGAAATTTAGATAATTACAATTTAGAGACTAATATAATAATTGAAACTCCAAAGGATAGCAAATTAGATAGGGGTATAAATAGTTATTTTAACCGAATTTGGAACAATGAAAATGGCAATTACACCATAGAATATGAAGCATATGAAAGCAAATCATTTTTAAAAATGGCTATATATAGATTCCAAGAATGGAGTGGACTATCTACTTTTTAGATTTTGTCAATTAATAGAATAGATTTATCTTTATAGATCTTGATAATTTATTTTTCTTGATTTTTTTAAATTAAAAAAGACAAGGGTTATCTTGCTTAAAAATATAGCTATCCCTGTCTTTTGTGTGTTCTTTGACTTAGTTAACTTGCTAATTCCACCATTGCTTGAAAAAGAATCAGTGGTGGAATTAAATAAATTCATCTATTTATTCCTATAAGCTTTAAAGTTTATATCTTCCATATTATTTGCAAGTCTTACTGAGTCACCAATTTTAATTGCAGCAAGATGTTTTTTTATTGTATGAACTCTTAAAACTTCAACACCTTTTATAGCAGCTATTGCACTTAAGTTTGCTGAAGCATAGTCCCTACTTTCTAAACCTTCTTCTGTATCTGGGTCAATATAGAACCCATTTTCAGCTAAAATATTACTGATAAATCTTTTTCTAGATACTCCGAGGAATGTGAAATATCCTAAATCTTTTATAATTTCAATTTTATTTTAGCCTTCTTTGGCATATTACGCCAAAGAATT
>CAYLXY010000424.1:0-2099 GCA_964387405.1 uncultured Clostridiaceae bacterium | reverse complement strand
AGGATATGCTTTTCAAGGTGTTTTACTTGTTATAAATAATTCATTAAACGCACTTAACAAACCTATTAAAGCATCGGTTTTGAGCTTGTCTCAAACTCTTTTTATATATATTCCACTTTCAATTATTAGCTCCAAGTATTTTGGTTTAAAAGGTATATTTATATCTTTAGTTTTTTCATATATTATTGTTGCAATAATTTCTCATTATGTGTTTAATAAAGAAATAATTAAAGCCAAACAAATAAAATAAATTAAAAACTAATTAGTAATATTATCAATGAGTATCGAATGTTTTTTTCAAAATAGAACTAGAGGTTTTTAGAATTTCGAGTTTAGTTGGGTCATGGAAAAAATCTTTTTTACTTAAAAGATTATTAAAAATATGGGTATAGCAATTCCATGCTATACCCATATTTTTCTTGTTTTTAATCTTAATCTTAATTTTAATTAGTTTATTGCTTTTGATATAGCTTTATCATATTCATCAACTATTTCCTGGCTTGGTGGTTTTGTAACTAAAGATACAAAATAAATAAATAATGATGAAATAATAAATCCAGGAATAATTTCATAAAGTCCAAATATTGTAGCAGAGGAAAATTTAGCTATTTGAACCCATGCAATTACAGTTACTGCCCCGGAAACTAAACCGGCAATAGCTCCCCATTTGTTTGTCCTTTTCCAAAAGAGAGCAAACAATATTAAAGGTCCAAAAGATGCACCTAAACCTGCCCATGCATAAGAAACCAATTCAAATACTGAACTATCAGGGTCCATAGCTATTATAACAGCTAAAATAGCTATAACTACAACTGACATACGACTTACATTTAACATCTGACTATCTGTTGCATCTTTATTAATATATTTTTTGTATATGTCTTCTGATATAGCAGAAGCTGTGACTAATAGCTGAGAATCAGCAGTACTCATACTTGCTGCAAGAATAGCAGCTAAAAAGACTCCTGCTAGTATTGGAATAAACAATTTATCAACTGATATCATAAATAGTTTTTCAGGATCATCAAGTCCTGGCAAATAAATCCTGCCTAAAACTCCAACAAAAACTGAAGCTGCAAGGGAAATACTAACCCAAACCATAGCAATTTTTCTGGATAGTTTTATTTGCTGGGTATTGCTTATAGCCATAAATCTAGCTAGTACATGAGGTTGACCAAAATAACCGAGGCCCCAAGCTATATTAGAAGCAATTGCAATAAAAGAAATTGTTCCTCCAACTCCTGTACTTTTCATAATATTTAAAAAATTAGGATCTACTTGTCTTAAGCCTTCAAAAGCACTACCAAGGCCACCTAACTCTGCTATCATTACAAAAGGCACTACTGCTATAGCAAAGAACATTAATAAACCTTGAATAAGGTCAGTAAAAGAAACTGCCATAAATCCACCGAGAAAAGTATATACTATTATAACAGCTGCACCTAATAATAAAGCAATAGTATATTCTAATCCCATCAAGGTTTCAAACAGCTTAGCTCCAGCTGAAAATTGTGCCGAAGTGTAAACAGTAAAAAATATTATAATTACTAGGGAAGAAACTGTCCTTAAAATATGAGTATTATCTCTAAATCTGTTTTCAAAAAAATCTGATAATGTTAAAGAATCTCCAGATACTTCTGTATAACTTCTAAGCCTTACTGCAACTATTTTCCAGTTTACATAGGTTCCTAATCCAAGACCTATAGCTATCCATGCAGCCTCTACACCAGCTAAATAAGCTGCACCAGGCAATCCAATCAATAACCACCCACTCATATCTGATGCTTGAGCAGAGAGGGCTGCTGTCCAGGGACCTAATTTTCTACCACCGAGTACATAATCTGAAAAGTCCTCGGTTTTACTATAGAAAATAACACCTACGCCAATCATACTAATTAAGTATAGTAGTAAAACAATTAATTTAGTAATATTTCCATCCATTTGATAATCCATCCTTTATTAATTTTTTGTTTAATCATATGAAATTAAAAACAATACACCTCCTAGTTAATATATTTTCTAAAATTAAATAAATTACCTTATATAAAATATAAAAGAGTAATATAAGAACTATAATACTGACTATTATATTAGAAATA
>CAYLXY010000423.1:0-2103 GCA_964387405.1 uncultured Clostridiaceae bacterium | reverse complement strand
AATATTTATCTATATACAAGAAAACTATGGAATAATAACACCTACTGCTTATCCAAAGACACCCGTAAAAATTGAGTACGAACTTACTGAAAAAGGAAAAGACTTAATAAAGATTATGGATGAAATTCAAAAATAGGCAGAAAGGCGGATGTAATAAATAAATTGAGTAAAAAAAGATATAATAATTAAAGTAATTGATATGTGGTATATATAAATTATAAAAGGTAAGAGAAGAAGAATAAAAAGATTAAAAATGGAGGAATTAAAATGTTAAAAAACTTTCAAAAAGCAATGGAGTCAAGAAGATCATATTATGGAATAAGTAAAGAGAATGTAGTATCAGATGAACAGATTCAAGAAATGATAGAACATGTAGTAAAGCATACACCATCAGCATTTAACTCACAAACAGCTAGACTAGTACTCTTATTAGGAGATAATCACACAAAATTATGGGACATAACTATGGATTCACTTAGAAAGGTAGTTGCTGAAGATAAATTTGCTTCAACGGAAGAAAAAATAAATTCATTTAATGCAGGCTATGGTACAGTGTTATTCTTTGAAGATAGAAAAACAGTAGAATATTTACAAGATAAATTTCCAAGATATAAAAATAACTTTCCAATATGGTCAAAAGAAGCAAGTGGAATGCATCAATTCAATGTTTGGATATCACTGAAATTATTAGGATATGGTGCATCACTTCAACACTATAATGAGCTTATAGAAGAGGAAGTTAAAAAAGAATGGAATATACCTAGTCACTGGGAAATGAGAGCACAAATGCCATTTGGTAAGCCGACATCAGAACCAGGAGAAAAAGAATTTAATTCTTTAGAAGATAGAATTAAAGTATATAAATAGAACTTATCATAGTTAAACTTAAAGATTTGAATATGATTGATTGGAGGCAAGAAAATGAAAAGAAGAGTAAAAAAACAAGTAAAAGGTTTTAGAACTAAAGATGGTGCGGGAGTAAGTCTTGTAAGAGTTTTAGGACATGAAACTACTAAAGAATTTGATCCGATTTTAATGTTAGATTCTTTTGATAGTACTAATCCAGATGATTATACAGCTGGATTTCCCATGCATCCACATAGAGGAATTGAAACTATAAGTTATTTATATAAAGGTAAAATGATACACAAAGATAGCTTAGGCAATGAAGATGCAATAGGGGATGGGGAGATTCAATGGATGAATTCAGGCTCTGGAATTATGCATGAAGAAAAGGTTCCTGCTGCAGATAGACTTTTAGGAGTCCAGCTTTGGTTAAACCTTCCAGCAAGAAGTAAGATGAGCAAACCTAGCTATAATAGCATAAAAAAAGATGAAATAGAAGAAGTTGAGTTTGATAGTGGGAAAATTAGAGTTCTTGCAGGATCATATGAAGGAGTAGAAGGGTATAAAGGCGAACATTTACCACTAGATTATTATGATATCCATCTTGAAAAGGATTCTAAGATTACAATAAATACTGATAAAGAGGCGTCTATAATGTTATTTACACTTCTTGGCGATATATATGTTGGGGATGACCTAATAAGAGAAAAAACAGCTGTAAAACTTACAGAAGGCAATAGTGTTGAAATTAAAAGTACAGATGAAGATGCTCAAATATTATATATTAAATCAGTTACTTTAAATGAAGAGATAGCATGGGCAGGACCAATTGTAATGAATACTAAAGAGGAAATACAAGAAGCTTACCATGATCTTAAAAATGATAATTTTATAAAAGAAAAAATAAACTATTAGTATAGTAAATGCTAATTTAAAATTTTTTTAAGATGGGAAATTATTTTATCTTACAATGTTAAATTTTAAAAATGAATATTGGAGAATTATTGATGGAGAGAAGTAAGAAGTTTAATACATTATCAAATTTCTTATAATAAGTCTTAAAAACTTGAACAAGTCTGAGAAATAATTTGTATAAAAAACACCCTAAAGTTAGTTTTGAATACTAACTTTAGGGTGTTTTTATATTAGGAAAAAGACAAAAAAGGATTAACTATATATAAGGGCTTTATTATTCCAAGCTTGTAGAGGAATTAAATGGGTATAATTATATTTAATAAAACAAAAAATAGAAATAAG
>CAYLXY010000422.1:0-2118 GCA_964387405.1 uncultured Clostridiaceae bacterium | reverse complement strand
TATCGCCATCAATAAAGATCCTGAGGCTCCGATATTCAAGGTTGCCAATCTTGGGATCGTAGGCGACCTTTTCGAGGTACTCCCTCTATTGATAAGGAAACTCGAGCAGAAAACGAAGTAACGGTATACAAGGGGGAAACCACATGGAACTTACAGGATTGGTAATAGCGCTTTTCGCAGCCGTTGTCGCAATTGTAGGAGCAGGGGTTGGCTCCTCCCTGGGAATCGGCATGGTAGGAACTGCCGCAAACGGCCTTCTTGCAGAAGAACCGGAAAAGTTTGGTACCGCGCTTCTTTTAGTTGCCTTTCTCAGTACTCAGGGAATTTATGGTTTTCTTACCGGGTTCCTTGCAATGATGAGGTTAGGGGTTTTTACAGGCACAATGTTACTTCCAACAGTACAGCAAGGATTTCAGATACTGGTTGCCTGTCTTCCTATTGCTATTACCGGATTTTTTACCGGTATTTATGAGGGACAAGTATGTTCTTCTGGCATTGGAGTTGTGGCAAAACACCCTGAAGCAGTAATGAAAGCGCTTATTTTTGCCGCTATGATTGAAACCTACGCGGTACTTGGACTTATTACTTCGGTTATTCTTTTATTTGGGGTGAAACTGTAATGGATTTAGCAAAAATGATCGCCCATATTGAAGAAGCCGCAAAGGTTGAAGAAAAAACGATTCTTGATAAGGCGTCACAAGAGTTTAACACCCGATTCGAAAAGAAAAAAAACGAAATAGAGAAAGAATTTACTGCTGAATATGAAGGTCGTTACGCTGCTTTGCTGGTTGAATATGCGGCCGATCTTGCAGAATATCGTGGTATAGCAAGAGAAAAAATATTAAAAGAAAAAAATATATGGATCTCTGAAAGAATAGAGGCCCTTCATAGAGAATGGGATCAATACTGTACTGAAAAAGCGGAAGAACTTATTACCCGCCTATCAAGGGAAGGAGGACCAGGCAAATGGACTCTTACCCTTGCCTCGGAAGCGCCGCCTAAAGATTTAGAAATGAGACAAATAATAGAATTGCTTTCAAAAGAGGGAATTTTTCTTGAAGTGAACCGTAACTCTAAAGCACAAGGAATTTTCCTTAAAGGAACAGGAACGACATTTATCTTAAATTGGGAGACATTTTTGGATTCTCAAGAGAATCTTCTTAAGGAAATTCTCTCTCCTTTCCTTGAGGAGTATCTGTTATGAGAAACCTTTACCTCGCTGAAAATGGTACGGTAAAGGCAAAAGAGAAAAAACTTTTTGGAGTTTCCCTTCTTGAACAAGCTGCAACAGCTCCCGCCTTTTCTGGAGCGCTTGCGCTTTTTCATCAGAAATTTCCTGATATCACAGCCTATTCAGACTCTATTTCCGACCTTTTGCTTTGGGCAGATAATGAAAGAACACGCCTTTTTGAAGAAGCAAAAACTCTTGCGCCAGACCCATTATATCGTTTTCTTACGCTTGAACATGATTTTGATAATATGCGCGCTCTATGTTACGGAAGAAATATCCCCCTTCATTCATTCGGAAGCATAGCTCCTGAACTTCTTTTATTAGCATGTCACGAGGGACAGGTTTTTGGTATTCCAGATTACCTTAAACCTGCGGTTACAAACCTTTTTTTACGTACAAGCGATGAATATCACCAGATTCTTGATCGCGAATACCTTCTTGCCGCCCGCACTCTTCTCTCTCCGTTTCGATCTCCTGCCATTACACTCTTTTTACGTGCGGAAACAGATCTTTTTAACCTTTTCTTCCGAACAGAATGTCTTGAACAGAAAGTTTCGTGCGATACTCGGGAATTTCTTGAAGGAGGGTTTCTTCCTCAATCTTTTTTTTCGCATCAGGGTCGTTCGCGCCGCGCCTGGGAAAACGGATATCGTGGTCTTCCATTTCCTGAAACCACCGCGGAAATCGGAGAGGTTGCTTGTGCATGGCAAATGTCTTGTTTTGCAAAGATCAGACTGACTTCGTTTGGAATAGATCCTCTTTTTGGATATTTCCTTGCCCGTAAACTTGAGATATCTCTTGCCGCAGAAATCCTCTCTATTCTCTATGCAGGATTAAAACCAACAAGAGTATTAAGAAAATTAGGACAATTTTCATGAAGATAGCAT
>CAYLXY010000421.1:0-2119 GCA_964387405.1 uncultured Clostridiaceae bacterium | reverse complement strand
AATGATCCTTGTAGGTGTTATAGCTGCAATTGTTACAGGTAGACCTGAAATAATCAACAATGTAATTATTTATGAAACAGGAGAGGCAGTAAAGTTTGCCATAGGACTTACAGGTATTATGTCTTTTTGGCTTGGGCTTATGAATATTGCTAAGAAATCTGGGCTTATTAATAGTTTTGCAAAATCTATGACTCCAATAACAAGATTTTTGTTTCCAGATATACCTTCTAATCATCCTGCCATCGGCGCAATCATGATGAATATGGTAGCTAATATGTTTGGAGCGGGAAATTCAGCTACAGCATTAGGCCTTAAGGCTATGGAAGAGCTGCAAAAATTAAATACTAATAAAAAAACTGTAACTAACGCAATGGCTATGTTCCTTGTAATAAACATGTCTTCTATACAAATAATCCCAATGACAATATTAAAATTAAGAGCAGATGCAGGATCCGTTAACCCATCAGAGATTATTATTACATCAATATTAGCTACAATCGTCTCAACAGTTGTCGGTGTCAGTGCATGCAAAATAATGGAGGGAAAAAGATGATAAAAGCACTTAGTTATGTTTCACTTATGGCTATACCAGTAATGATGAGTATAATACTGCTACATGGTTGGATTAAGGGAGTAAATATCTACGATAGTTTTGTGGAGGGTGCAGCAGATGGGTTTAAAACATCAATAGGAATTATGCCCTACATGGTTGCTATATTTATTGCAGTAGGATTTATGAGAAAATCAGGAACTATTGATTACTTAATAAAATTGACAAATCCATTAATGACTTTTATAGGCATACCTGCAGAAGTATTACCCCTAGCCATAATGAGACCTATTTCAGGTAGCGGTGCCTTAGCTATTTTGAAAGATATTTTAAATACATACGGTCCAGATAGTTTTGTTGGAAGATTAAGTTCTACAATGATGGGTTCTGCAGAAACTATCTTTTATACAATGGCAGTATATTTTGGTGCTGTAGGAATAAAAAAAGGAAGGCATACAATGGGAGCCGCTCTAATATCCCATCTAGCCTCCGTAATAGCAGCAGTTGTTATTTGTACTTATATATTTACTTAAACATATCAATAGAAATTCTATCCACCCATATTGTACCATCAATATTATCAAAAATAATATTAAGATAATCAACTACACCCTTATTTAATGTAAACCGGACTAATTCCCAGCTATTAACATTTAAAGGTTTATGGGAGACGGACTGTTTTAAGGATAAATTATCATAAGAGTACCCTTCAATGCTTATATTAAACTCATTAGGTGAATCTGACTTAACCCACATTAAAAGTTGGGAGTTGGCCAGAAGAGGACCTTGGTTAATAACTATTTTATGTGACTTGTCCCCTATATCAGACATCTTAAAAGAATAGTCACTATACTTAGAATTTGCATAATCTTTTTTAATATCTTCACTTAAATAATCAATATTATCATTAGGCTCAACTACTTTGTTATCATCTATTTCAGCCATATGATCAGAAGATTGATCCTCAGGAAAATTATTTGCATTTATATCTATAACCCCATTAGAAGCAAGATTTGCATCATTATTTAAATTCTTGTCCAATGGAAGGATAGATTTAAAAACAAACAAACCTACTAGTATAGTTGTAATTATACCAGCAGCACCTATAGCTATAGAAAGGGTAGGATTTTTAGCTGTATTGCTGGGATTAATTAAATTTTGATTTATAGAATTTATATCTTTGTCGATAAAATTATTTTTATTAGTATTCACCATATTTTCTTTCTGATTACTTGGCATAGACAAGCCTTCTATATTAAGACTTTCAAAACCAGTAAAAACATTTTCCATATTACTATAGATTTCATCATCTTTCCGAAGTTGATCTATAAATCCAACAATTTTGACATATAGAGGTAATTCATCATAATTAATATCCTTCACACTTATTAATTTTTGTAATACAGATACAATCTTATCTTTAATTGGTTTAAAGCTGTCTATATTAAAAGCATTTTCATTAAAAATAATTAGTTCATCAAAAGAGATTCTAGCATCATTTACAATAATTTGAGATTCATCTACTAATACTGATTGAGTATTAGTAGGTAGAGGATTATATTTTTTAAT
>CAYLXY010000420.1:0-2119 GCA_964387405.1 uncultured Clostridiaceae bacterium | reverse complement strand
GAGAAGATAATGACTATACTAGAACAAAGAGAATTAATAGGCATAGAAAAAGGTATAGAAAAAGGTATAGAAAAAGGTAGGGAAGAAGGGAAAAGAGAAGTAGCTAGAAAGCTGTTATATGTGGGTTTATCAATAGAAGAGATAGTAGGAGCTACTGATTTAACCATGGAAGAAGTAATGAAATTAAAGAGGGAAACTGATAATTAGATAAACCATTAGGGGTAAGAAATAAACCACGTAAACCACGGGGACGGCAGACTGCGTAAAAACCAATCATAAAAAACATGTGACGGACTTGCTACCATGGACATAGCAGCCTTATCGATGGGTTTCAGTCAAATGAACCTACATCAGCAAGCAAGTGTTTCAGTTATGAAAATGGCAACGGATACTGATAAATGACAGACTACAGATTTAGTTAATATTTTAGGAGTAGATAATCCAGTTAATAAGGATATTAGGGCAATGGAACACTCTATAACACCACATCGGGGCGGGAATATAGACATTAGCCTGTAAATAATCAAAAAGAGATGATACTATGACGGGGCAAGAACAAGCAAGGAAACAGCTAGAAGAAGACCTGGAGAAAGTCAATGCTCGGTTACAAATATTGGACATGATTGGCGAAAAACTCCTTGAAATAAAGAAGCTAGCCCAAAGAGTAATAGATGAAGACTTGAACGATAAAGAAATCCAAGAGATTAACAAGCAGGTACAAGGTCTAGAAGAACAGGTAAAATTACTAGATTGTGAAAGTACTCAGCTATCCTAGGCTAAGGCCGAATAAAAAGTACTACGTATCAAAGGTATTTGCCGTTATAAATATAAAGTTGTACTCTACCTCACATAATGATAAAATATATATAGCAAACAGAATCGGAGAGATAATTATATATCATATGAAAGGGTGGTGTTCTTATGGAAAAAGAACTATTGGAATTATTAAGGGGTATGCTCAAAGAGGAGTTGCAACCTATTAGAGATGATATCAATGAAATAAAAGACGATATAAAAGATGTAAATATTAGACTTGAAAGAGTAGAAACTAAAACAGATAAAAATACTTTAATACTTGAAGATGTAAATAGGAAGATTCAAATTCTTGCTGAGGTTCAATCTTCTTTTCAGGATCAATTGGGACGGGCTAAAGATAATGATGGTAAAACATTAGTAGATAGATTAGAGGTTATTGAATTAGCTGTTAAAGATACATTATCAAGAGTTAAAAATGTACAAAAAGATTTAGTAAGGGTTGTAAGAGCTACGGGGGAAAATTGGGCGGAAATAATAGAATTAAAGTCTATTAAATATTAAATAAGTTAGATGGAAGCTTTATAACGGAAAAACTACAAGAAACGTTTTCAGATATAATATATGGAGTAAAGATAAACAATAAGGATGCATATATAGCACTTCTAATGGAACATAAATCCTATAAAGATAAACTAACAATATTTCAAGTATCAAGATATATAATAGACCTATGGTCAAAGATAATAGAAGATGGAAAAAAGGAATTACCCAAGGTCACCGGGGACAGGTTTCAATGACCACCATTTATTACCGATCCAGAAGAATTGATCAATTGAGATCGGTTCTCCTTTTTTGTTTTTTAAATTTGCATTTTTACAAATCGTTTTATTATTGCCAATTTAGACAGATAATGCTAAACTATAGATATCAACAAGGCAGGCGGACCAATAGGTTTGTTCTGCCTTGTTTGCATAGGAGGGATACTTTGGCAAGGGTGGCTAGGGAAAAAAGCAGCACAGGAATATATCATGTAGTGTTCCGAGGCATTAATCGACAGATTATATTTGAAGATGACCAGGATCGGATGAGATTTCTTGATACCTTAGAAAAGAACAAGGAACGATTAGAATTATTAAGATAACAATTGTTGAAAATACTGATAAAAGGGATGATGAAGATGTTAAAAGATCTAGCAAAAGGATATTATCAAAATGGATATAATTGTTCAGAGGCTATGCTATATGCAGGAAATGAATATTATAAACTGGGACTAGATAAAAACACATTTAAGGTAATGGCTGGATTTGGTGGAGGGGTAAATACTGAAAATCTTTGTGGTGTTATTAGTGGTGCAGTTGCCGTT
>CAYLXY010000419.1:0-2120 GCA_964387405.1 uncultured Clostridiaceae bacterium | reverse complement strand
TTGGGCTGATATATCTTTTTCTTTTGCTAAGTTTCTAATTTTATCCTTTAAATATTTACTTTAGTCTATTTATTTTAAAAAGTACTGGTAAGTTAATCATTATTATTAGTTTACTAGTTTATATTTTAAAATATTAGCCAGCTTTAATTAATGTTTATTATCCATTTAAAATAAATATACATAAAAATAATCCCTAAATATTTAGGGATTATTTTTACAACTATTTTTTATAAATTATTTTGTGCCTTACAAGCTCTTACAACGTGTCTTGCTAAAACAGAAGTAGTTACAGAACCTACTCCACGAGGTACAGGTGTTATCTTTCCAGCTATTTTTTCAGCTGCTTCGAAATCAACGTCTCCAACTAAATTTCCTTCTTCGTCTACGTTAATACCTACGTCGATAACTGCTGCTCCTTCTTTTATGAAATCTTTAGTAGCAAATTTAGCTCTACCTATAGCTGCTACTAAGATATCTCCACCTTTAGCAACCTTGTCAATTTCTTTTGTTCTAGAGTGACATACAGTAACTGTTGCGTTTTCTTTAAGTAGTAATAATGCTGCTGGTTTACCTATAACCATAGATCTACCTAAAACTACTGCATTTTTACCTTCCATTTCAACTTCATAGTGCTTTAATATTTCAATAACTGATACAGCAGTACATGGTGCAAATCCACTTTCATCACCTTCTACTAGCTTTGCAGCATTAATAGGACTGAAGCAGTCAATATCTTTTTCTGGTGCAATTTCGTATTTAATAACTTCTTCACTTAAATGTTTTGGGAATGGTCTGAATACTAATATTCCATTTACAGCTTTATCGCTATTTATTGCTCTAAGCTCTTTGATGAAATCATCTTGTGTTATATCTTCTGGGAATTCTTTAACTTCTACATCTACACCTATTTTTGCAGACCTATTAAGTGCTCCTCTTTCATAAGCTAAATCATCTGGATCCGCACCTACTCTAACTATAGTAAGCTTTGGTGTTATCCCCTTCCCTTTTAGTTCTTCTACCTCTTTTATCAACCCTTCACTAATTTTATCAGCTACAGGTTTTCCTGTTAATAACGTTGCCAATTGCATACCCCTCTCTTTAAGTAATATTTATCAACTAAAATTCGGATATTTTGTAAAATTCTATATAAATTTTACTCATCCGAATTAAGTTTCAGTTTAAATATGAAGTGTACCTATAATTTCATATGCCATAGGTATACTGTATTCTGAGAAGTTTCCATCTAGTTCTTCCTTATAAATACTCCATCTAGCTGAGAAACCGGCTTCTTTAAAGGCATTCTCCATGTATAACATCATAATACCTGCATCTAGTAATCGAAGTTTTTCATCTACTTCCTCGCCACCTACAGTTAAGATTATTTGATCATTATGTATAATTAATCTCCATGGTTGTAAGTTTGCCCATGATGGTACTAATCTAAGACTACGTAAGACTTCTTCTATACCTATAGTATCAAGTTCTTGGTAATAAACTACTTTTCCCCACACATCTTTAAATACAAAATCTTGTATTCTTAAGCCTTTCTTTTTAGTATAAGACATATGTGTTTTTGGATAACCTAATGCTACCATAGCTATTAGTTCTTTTTCAGAATCTATTCCAAGATCATTCTTAAGTCCTTCTGCATCTTTATCTACAGAAATCCAACAGCTTCCTATATCTAATTCTACAGCTTTTAATACTACTTGTTCTAAAATATATGCTGTATTAAATAAGTGTCCTTCTTTAGTTTCACTAAGTAATGCTATATAAGTAGGTGCTATAATTGAATTGCCCATATAACTAGCCCTATCTTTTAATATACTTTCTTTTTGCCATCCATCTTCTATAAAAGCAAATTCTATACCTATATTTTTTTGAAGCACTTTAGCTTTTGGTAAAAATTCTTCAAATGCTTTGATTTGATCAGGACTTAATTTCTTTTTTTCATATTCTTTAACAGATTTTCTTTTTTCAATTAAGTTTAGAAAATTCATACATTCCACCTCTTTACTTTTATTTTATGGGTTATAGATTATAATATGCTTCTTATTGTATTATTTATCAACAGTATACTCCTCATTATAGCATTTCTCCAATCTATTTACTACTTTTTT
>CAYLXY010000418.1:0-2129 GCA_964387405.1 uncultured Clostridiaceae bacterium | reverse complement strand
GGAGGAGATTGTTTATGCCAGCCAAAACTAATACGGATATAGGGACAATCAATATCGATGAGAATGTAATAGCAACATTAGCTGGTGTATCTGCTATGGAAAGCTATGGTATAGTGGGTATGGCTTCAAAAAATGCTACGGATGGTTTATTTGAACTTTTAAAATGGGATTCCTTAACTAAGGGAATAAAAGTATATTCAAAAGATGATAAATTAACTATTGATTTGCATGTGATATTACAATATGGTGTTAAAATTTCAGTTGTGGCAAAAAACATAATTGAAAGAATAAAGTTTAATGTAGAAAAATTAACTGGACAAAAGATAGATTCTATAAATATCTATGTACAAGGAATAAGAGTTCAAAAGTAGTTTAAGGAGGTTACTATATTTGGAAATAAATATTATGGATGGAGATCTTATGAAAAAGGCACTAAAAGGTGCTGCTGGTCTTCTTGAAAAAAATAAAGAGGAGGTAGACTCCTTAAATGTTTTTCCGGTTCCGGATGGAGACACTGGAACTAATATGAGTTTAACCATCAAATCAGCTTTAAATCAAGGTCTTTTAGAAAAAGATAACAATGCATCTAAAGTGGCATTAACAGCAAGCCAGGGATCATTAATGGGGGCTAGGGGAAATTCAGGTGTTATATTATCACAGCTATTTAGAGGATTTGCAAATGGTTTAAAAAACAATGAGAAGATAAATGTAAAATTATTAGCTGAAGCTTTAAAAGAGGCTTCAGATACTGCGTATAAGGCGGTAATGAAACCTACAGAAGGAACAATATTAACTGTAGCTAGAGAATGCGGAGAGTTTGCAATGTCTATTTGGATGGAGAATGAAGATATATTATCCTTTCTAAAAAGAGTTGTAGATCATGGTAATGCTGCATTAGAGAGGACTCCAGAAATGCTTCCTGTGTTAAAACAAGCTGGTGTAGTAGATGCTGGGGGCAAGGGTTTTATGTATGTTCTTATAGGTGCATATAATGCATTAGCTGGGATAGAGGAGTATGAGGATCAACATACGGAAAAACTTAAGGTTTCTGATCTAGAAATATCCCATAGAAAACCTATTGATAGTGATGATATTAAATATGGGTACTGTACTGAATTTATGATTAATACAAAATATGATGATTTAGATACGCTAAAAGAAGACTTATCTAGAATGGGAGATTCCCTACTGGTTGTAGGTGGGGAAGATCTTATAAAAATACACATTCATACAAATGATCCAGGTATCGTCATTCAAAAAGGAATTTCACTCGGTTCATTAAATGATATAAAGATTGACAATATGAGATATCAACACGAGGAAGTTTTATCAAACAAAAAGTTAGCATCACAAGACAAATTTGAATATGTGTCTGAAAAAGCTGATGAAAAAGAGTATTCATTTGTGGCTATCTCTATAGGTGAAGGTATTGATAAAGTTTTTAAGGAATTAAATGTAGACTATATTGTACCTGGTGGGCAAACTATGAATCCTAGTACAAAAGACATATTCAATGCAATTGAAAATACAAATGGAAAAAACGTATTTATATTCCCAAATAACGGGAACATAATACTTGCTGCTGAGCAAACCAAAGAACTGAGTGACAGAAATATAGTTATTATTCCTAGTAAGACCATTCCAGAAGGCATTACTGCTCTTTTAGCTTTTGACGAAGAAGATGGTCTTGAGGAAAATATAAAGAACATGACATCTAGTATTAAAGATGTAGTTACGGGTCAAGTAACCTATGCTGTAAGAGATACTGATTTAGATGATAAAAAGATATATAAAGATGATATCATAGGAATCTCAAAAGGAGATGTTTTAGTTTCTGGCAAAGATATTAATGAAGTATCCATAGATTTAATTCAAGAAATAACAAATGATGATATATCTCTAATAACAATATTTTATGGAAAAGATATAGAACAAGAAGAAGTAGATAAATTAACCTCATCCTTAGAAACACAACTGGAGGGTTTAGACATAGAAGTGATATATGGAGGGCAACCTCTTTAGTATTATATTTTTTCTTTGGAATAAATTTATCCGTACTTTTTTTATGTAGATTGTTGTTAATTTTTTTGGTGTTGAGATTTTTAAAAATACTAGTTCTCGGAGGTGTA
>CAYLXY010000417.1:0-2135 GCA_964387405.1 uncultured Clostridiaceae bacterium | reverse complement strand
ATCCTAAATCTTTTATAATTTCAATTTTATTTATTAAAGTTAAATTTTCTCTCTTAGTTAAACCAAATCCAATGCCTGGATCTAACATTATTCTTGATTTTTCAATATTATTTTTATTGGCTAACTTTAAACCTTTTTCTAAGTATTTGATCATTGAATCTTCTATAGGAAGTCTTTCAAATTCATTAAAATCCTTTTCTGTAAAAACATCTTCACCACCAAATTTAGGAAAGATTTTTGATCCCTTGTGATTTGGTCTTGCAATTACAGGATTAAACATCAATATTACTCCTGCATCAGTCTGGCTAACAATCTTTGCCATGTTTTTATCACCTAAAAACCCAGTAATATCATTTACTATATCTGCACCAGCCTCTATTGCAGACTTTGCAACTTCTGATTTCCATGTATCTATTGATATAGGGATATCTGAAAATTCTTTTATGGCCTTTATTACAGGAGCAACTCTTTCAATTTCTTCTTGAATATCAACATAAGTACTGCCTGGTCTTGTAGATTCTCCTCCAATGTCAAGCATTTTAGCACCATCTGAAATTAATTTTTTTGCATGATTAACTGCTAATTCCACTCCATAATACTCTCCACCATCCGAGAAGGAGTCTGGAGTAATATTTATTATACCACAAAGTATAGTTTCTCCTCCGCTTAGTATTTTTTTATTCTTATATTTAAAAAACAAATTATTCATTATCCACCTCTATAAAATATTTAATATTTGCCACCATTTGAAGTAGACTAGACCCAATAAAAGGAAGGTAATAAGAGTCATAGGCAGTCCAAATTTGAGCATATGTTTTTCTGGGTAATATTCATTTCCTACCCCTATCATAATTGTAGCATGATGGAAGGGCAAAAAGAAATGTATATTTACGATTACATAAATCATAAGAGTTACTATTTCTGGTCTATAGCCTAGGGCCCCAGTTAGGGGTAGGAGAATTGGAATTATAACAGACATAGTTGCAACTGCTGATCCTATACAAACATGTAAAACCATGGCAACAATTCCAATTATAATCAAGTAGAAGGATGAGTTACTTGCAGGAATTATTTTTTGTAAATTTTCAAATATTACTGTAGTTATGCCACTTTGTCCTAGGATCTTTCCTATACTAAAGACTGTAATTAAAAACAATATAAAATGTGGATTTACAGATTTCAAATCTTCCTTTTTCAAAATATCTAAAACATACATTAAAATTACACCAGCCAGGGCAACTATCCAAGCTGATATATAATGAATGCTTTGAGTGGCCCAAAGAAGTATTATAATAACCATGGCTATCATAGATATTTGTTGTTTGGACTTAGGCACTTGGTCAGTTTTTATATGGTCCTTGGAAATCATATTTATTGAAAATCCTTTTAAATCCTTTTTAAAAATAAAATATGTTAGAAATAAAGATACAAGACTAGTTATGAGTGTTGGTACTGACATAAGTTTAAACCAATTTCCAAAGGTCAGTATCTCTCTTACTCCTTCTCCAGCAAAGCTGAGAGCAGCTTGATTTAATACAATATCTCCATTATTAAAGAACATATAAGTCATTGTAACAGCAATAAAAGCATTGAAGATTAATGCTTCTTTTGCTTTTCTTTCAATATCATTATTTGCTACTAGTAGGCTATTGAAAATTGCTCCGATTATTATTACCCTAGCAAAGGCCTGTGGAATAAAAAATACTAATACTACTCCAAAAATATATGGTAAGAGTAAAAGCATGAAAATATTTGAAGCATTTTTTTTCAAAAGTTTTTCTACATACTTATGTATTATACCTGTCTTCATAATACCTATAGAAAGTAAGGTTGTAGTTACTATAAGTAGATTGGTATCTGACCATATAAAATTCACTACATTTAAAACAGGTGTTTTTCCAAATATAAAGGACATCATTAGAAAAAATATACAAGCAATACTTTTATGAATTGCATTTGTAGCCCAGAGTCCAATTGTAAAAACCATTGAAGATAAGAGTATTGTTTGATTTAAATCTAAATTCAAAGGATTAATTAATCCAATAACTAAGGATAGTAAAAAAATTATTATTAAGTGATATATTTTAACCTTTTTCATAAAAACCTCCTTTTAAATAAAAAGACACTTTGACAGT
>CAYLXY010000416.1:0-2136 GCA_964387405.1 uncultured Clostridiaceae bacterium | reverse complement strand
CAACGTGAGGGCGCCGCCTTGTTCATAGCTGCCGCTTTCGGGTTGAAGGGTAAAGCTTAATCGTTCATAGACACTCAGGCTTGCCGTTTCAGAAGGCACAGATGAGGAAATGGTCGCCGTATCGGTGACGAGGCAATAATAATCACCGACCTTGATATTCAACGGCGCGTTGAGATTCAGTACGGGAGCATGAGGTTGCTGCCCTTCGGGAAGTGCCATGTCGTTACGGTACCATTCGTAGGTGTAGGGAGCAACACCGCCGGACACTTCAATTTCAAAAGTGACCTGCCCATCATCAACGTAGGCAAGCTGGTTTTCAGGACCGCTAATTGACATAGCATCTGCCACGTTCAACACGGCGGCAGGACTTGGGCTGACTACGCGGCCTTGTGGCGCCACGCCAAGCGCATCAGTCACGACGACATCATAATTACCGACGTCGCTTGGCGAGACCGGATCAATCAACAAGAAGGGTTGATCCGCCGCGCCGAGACTGACACCGTCTTTGCGCCATTCGTAATGGCGGGTACCATGTCCGACGGATAATTCCACGCTGAAGAGTGCTGCGTTCCCGACCGAGATGACTGACGAGGTGGGCGCTTGAAGGATGGTGAGCGGTTCTGCCACACGTACCAATACATCGGTCATGCTCGAAGCTTCTTGACTCAACGCGTCCTGTACGGAGACTGCGTAGAATCCGGTGTCGGCTAATTGCGCTGCCGCCACGGTGTAGGTGATGTTGTCGCTGCCGGACAGAGCTGCTCCGTTATGTTCCCATTGGTAGTGCAGCGGCGCAACACCTCCTTCAGGCACCGCATTAAGCGAGAAGGAATCGCCCACATAGATATCCATATTTTCTTCGCTAATCGTCACCGCTAGGGGCGCTGCCAGAGATAAGGCTGTGCCTTCGGGTACGGTGGTTGTCCAAATTGCGCCGGAGCCTATATCGCCGAGCAGGTAGGGGGCGTAACCATCAATGTTCACCGTTACTGCGAGAATAGGCGCTGCCGTATTATTCACGACAAAAATTTGGTCATAGTCTAAGAAGGGAGATTCCGTATCGCGCAGAGCGACAATTTCAAGGCCCGGTGTTCCCACGTGCGCATTATCAAAAGCGGATTTATTCCAAAAATCGGATTGGGTGTAACCGCCGGTGCCCAAGCCGCCCTCCAGATGCGGCAGAATGGGGACTTGCAGTACAGCGTCATAAGGCGCATTCAAGCGCAGCCAGCCGTCATTGGTGGTTGTGCCTAGGACATAATCATCAGAAAAAACAGGAGCCGTTGGATTCGCCATGTTGCTGATGAGGGTGGCACGGCCACGCAATTCGCTGTCCGTATCAGCAGTATGATTTTCACATTCAACAGATCCGCTGTTGAGAATGACCGAAGCATGGAGTTTGACCATACCGGGTGTTCCCAAGCCGCCGTTACCGCCTGCGCCTGAAAGACCGCTTGCACCGCCGCTTCCGCCGTCACCGCCTTTGCCGCCTTTGCCGCCCGCCCCACCTGTTCCGCCATTCACATAATTGGGCCAACAACCACCGAAATTAAGCCACCACAAGCCTTGTTCGCCGGCATTTCCGCCGCCGCCATTATTTCCATCGCCGGCGCTTGATCCGGCATTACCCGATTGAGCCGTCTTTTCGGAATCACCTTGCGTTGGATTCCCTGCAGAAATATCCACGATACCATTGAAAGCGAGCAAGCCCCGGGCTGCCAATACAACTGCGCCGCCGCCGTTTCCGCCTTTACCGCCGAGAGCAGCTGTTTGAGCGTCACCGCCTTTACCGCCATTTCCACCATTGCTGCCTGCGCCGCCGTTTCCACCGTTTCCGCCTTTGCCGTCGATGGGTGTGTTACATTGGGCAACATAACTTGTCCATGCCAATCCACCACCGCCCCCGCCGCTGCCGCTTGCACCACCTCCGCCTTTACCGCCGCCTTGGCCGCCTGCACCGCCGCCTCCACCGCCTCCGCCGCCGCCGCCATGACCTGCCGCCAACAACAAAGACTCTGCGTTTGCGGTAAAGCGCGCGTTGTTGCCCGTGTTGCCACTGCCGCCATTGCCTCCTGCAGCGCCGTTACTACCGATCCCGCCTGCATTGCCCGTGTTGCCGTTGCCGGCGGTGGCAGG
>CAYLXY010000415.1:0-2156 GCA_964387405.1 uncultured Clostridiaceae bacterium | reverse complement strand
GTATAATTATTACAGCGAAAAACTGTAATTTGATTATAACTATATTGTACAAGGAAGTGATTATATGGATTTTGGGGCTATAATAGGCTTTATAGTCATTGTGTTTATAAGTTCTTTATTCAATAAAAACAAAAACCCAGCAAAACCAACAACTAAGACAAGACCTATGCCCTCTCAAATACCGGAGAAAAAACCATCTAGTCAAAAAGAAAACAGAACAAAAAAATTGTCAAATGGACTAGAAGATTTATTTAAAGAAATAAAAGTAGAGTACGATAAAAAAATTGGAGATACTCAAGAAGGAAAAAAAGATTTATATCCTGAGCAAGATAGTTTAAGCAAATATAGTGCTAAAACAAATCAAAGTATAAAGGGCTCAAAATATACTTTAAAGAATAATATTAGAAAAGTTAAAGGCAGTGTATATGAGGGAGAAATAGGTAAAGAAGAATCATTAAATTTCAGCAAAGAATCCGTTGTTCAAGGCATTATAATGTCTGAAATTTTACAAAAGCCAAAAAGCTTAAGGAGATAGGGGTCAAACCCTATCTTTTTTAGTGTAAAAATTAGGTCTAATAAAACTACTATAAGCATAAAAATTTAATATGTAGGAGGTATGCCGAATGAAAAAAAACAATGAAATAAAAAAAAGCCTAGCAGAAATATTAGAACTACCTAAGGACATTATTTTGGACTTACCTAAAATTATAATGATTGGTAACCTCCAAGTTTATATAGAAAATCATAAAGGTATTTTAGAGTATACAAATAATATAATACGTATTAACACAAAAAATGGTATTTTACGTATTATAGGCAAAGATTTAATGTTAAAAAATATTATTACAGAAGAGATTATTATTGTTGGAGAAATCAATCAGGTAGAATTTATTGATTGAGGGGTGGATATATTGTTAGTGTTGAAGTTGTGGAGCTATATGAGGGGTTATGTAACTATAAAGATAGAAGGATTAACATTAGAGCGATTCATAAATATGTGTACAGTCAGAAATATTTATCTATGGGATGTAAAAAGGATTAATAATACTACTTTACAAGCAAAAGTAGAAATTAAAGCTTTTAAGAAATTAAGAAAGATTGTTAAAAAATTAGGGTGCAAAGTATCTATAGAGAAAAAGCAAGGCTATCCTTTTTGGGTAGGCAAACTAAAAAAAAGAAAAATGCTTTTATTAGGAGCATTTTTTTGTTTCCTATTACTAATCTTTGTATCAACCTTTGTATTTTCTATAGAAATAACAGGCAATGAAAATGTAGAAAAGACTGAAATAATATCTAAATTAAATAATCTTGGATTAAAACCAGGCGTAAATAGGTATTTTATTAATTTACGAAACTTAGAAAACCAATTACTTTTAGATATGAATCAGTTAGCTTGGGTTGGTATGGAAATAAAAGGAGTTAAAGCTAAAGTAGAAGTAGTTGAAAAAATATTATCTCCAGATAAGATAGATAAAAATATTCCTTGCAATGTAATAGCTAAAAAAAGTGGAGTAATAGAGAAAATAATAACTAAAAATGGGGAGACTGTAGTTAAAGAAGGTGATATAGTTAAGGAAGGAGATATTTTAATTAGTGGAGTAGTTCAGTTAGAGCACGTGGAAAACACTATGCTAGTTCATTCTCATGGAGATGTATATGCTAGAACCTACTATGAGGCAACCTCAAGTAAAAACTTAACTGAGATTAAAAAAGAAAAGACAGGGGAAAAATTTACAAAAAACACAATTAATATAAAAAATATAGAAATTTCACTTAATAAAGGTGAAGTTCCATATGATACTTATCTTGTTGAACAAAGATCCAAAAGACCTTTACAATGGAGGAAAATAGGATTACCCGTCGAACTAATAATAGAAGAATATCATGAGGTTAATGAAATAAAAATAAGAGTTGATGAGATGGAGGCGAAAAATTATGTTCACCAGAAAGCTATAGATAATATTTTAAAAGAAATACCTTTTGAGGCAGAAATTTTAAATACGCAAATTGATTTTACTAGCACAGATGGAGTTTTATATGGTAAAGTTATTATAGAGGCATTAGAAAATATTGGAGTACAAAAGACATTAGAGATTGGAGAGGACTAATTATTGGAAAACAATTATACAAAAAATATAGAAGTTAAAGAACAGGAT
>CAYLXY010000414.1:0-2160 GCA_964387405.1 uncultured Clostridiaceae bacterium | reverse complement strand
AATTTGCTACAAAAACACAAAGTATACTCTGTAGACTTTGATAAAAAACAAGTTTATGCCAGAGATTTAGATAAGGATATAGATAAAATATTCAACTACGATAAGTTAGTAATATCAACAGGTGCGATGGCAATTTCTCCAGATATTGCAGGAATAGATTCTAGTAATGTATATACAATTACTAAACCACATATAGCTAAAGACCTTAAAAATAAATTAGACAAATATAAGAATATAGCTATAGTTGGTGGTGGATTTATAGGTCTTGAAGTAGCTGAGCAACTTTCTAAGTATAAACACTTAAATATAAATCTTTATCATTCACGAAATCAACTTTTAAACAAAGTATATGACAGTAAGGCTGGAAAAGCTATAGAAAATGAATTAAAAAAACTTGATGTAAATATTCATTTTTCTGAACGCCTAAAAGATGTTACTGTTGATAATGGAGAAGTACAAGAAATAATTACTAGTAATCGACAGGATAAGATTGATGCTTTAATTTTAGCCATAGGATTTCGACCCAACACTGATATTTTTACTGATAAAAACCTGAAAAAACTAAAAAATGGTGCTATTATTATTGATAAGTATGGTCGTACTTCCATTGAAGATGTATGGAGTGTTGGAGATTGTGCCACTGTTCCTCATAAATTTTTAAAAAATGCATATATCCCTCTTGCAACCAGTGCCAATAAAATAGGCAGACAAATAGGTATAAACTTATCTAAAAATAAAGAAGATCTTTTGGCTCTTTATCAATCAATAGCTAGTAGTTCTATAAAAGTAGGAAGTTTGGAGTTTGGCACTAGTGGACTTACAGAAGCTCAGGCCAAAGACCTTGGATATGATTATGGTATAGCAGAATCTGAAATTTTAAATAAACCTGCTTATATGCCTGAGTCTAATAAAATAAATTTTAGAATTATTTATGAAAATAAAAGTTACAAAATCCTTGGAGCTAGGGTTTTTGGAGAAAGAGATGCTGTCCTTAGACTACTTCCTTTTACTACAGCAATTCACTCTGATCTTACAACTAAAGATCTATCATATTATGATTATGCTTATTCACCGCCATTTTCTCTAACTTGGGAAGCTGTGAATACTGCATCCTCTATTGCAAAATAAGCTGAATAGATTTATACTTAATAGCCCTGTAGTAGTTAATAATAACTATTGCAGGGCTATTAATAATTCCAATAAAAGTAATTCTCAAAGCCTAAAGGATTAACTTTAAAAACATTGGTATAACTATGGAGTCTTCTTCAATACAAGAACTAAATAATCTTTAAATGAAAACAATATTCGATTTGGAAAAGTGTTTGTTTTAGTTTATACTTATGCTAATACATTAAATTAAGAAAGGAGATCTTATGATAAATATAATTTTAATTCTAATACTACAATTAATACACGTTCCACTTTTAACTCTTCGGACAATATTTTTAGTGAAAAACATGACTATAATAGCATCACTTCTTGGTTTTGCAGAAGCACTTATATATGTGTTTGGACTGTCTCTTGTATTTAGTGGAGACCAAGGACCACTTGCAATGTTAGTATATGCTCTTGGATTTGGACTAGGTATACTTGTAGGTGGGGTTGTTGAGGATAAACTTGCAATTGGATACAATAGCTTTGTGGTAAATCTTATGGATAAAAACACAAATTTAATTAACCATTTAAGAAACGAAGGATTTGGAGTTACAGTTTACGAAGGAGAAGGAAGAGATAGTAAAAGATATAGATTAGATATACTTACAAAAAGAAACAGAGAAGAAGAACTTTTAGATTTGATTGATGAATTCGCACCAAAATCATTTATTGTTTCTTATGAACCAAGAAGATTTCAAGGTGGATTCTTAGTTAATTCAATGAAAAAAGCCAGAAGAATAACAATACCTCCCAGAAGAAAAATTAATCAAAGTCAGAAAAAGTAATATATTTTTAATACGCAGACAAAATTAGAACTCTAGAAGCTTTTATTTAAAGGTTTCTAGAGTTTTTGTTTTTATTCCCACTCTTCATTTTATATAATCAAATATATGCAAAAGCTTTTAATTTAGACATTATTTGACCGTTCATTTATGTCCTATCCGTTTAGTTTGTATATATTTATAAATTATTTTACCCGTTCCGGTCCCAGTTCCGGTTCTGAAT
>CAYLXY010000413.1:0-2161 GCA_964387405.1 uncultured Clostridiaceae bacterium | reverse complement strand
TCTTATAGTTACTTGATCCTTGATATCATTAAATTTCTTGTCCCCTATTCCATTTACATTTTTTAATTCCTCTATAGATTTAAATTGTCCTTTTTCATTTCTATATTCTATTATTCTATCTGCTAATACATCCCCTATGCCTGACAATTCCTTTAGTTCTATTATATTTGCCTTGTTGATATTTATCAAATTCGTATTTTCAATAGTGCCACTAGTCATGGATAGATTATTTCTATACTGAACTTCTACATCTTCATCATTTTTATTTGGAATATATATATATTCTTCATCCATTATTTTTTTAGCTAAATTTATCTTTGTACGATCAGCTTCATCTAATAGTCCACCTGCCACATCTATAGCATCAAAAACCCTGGAATCTCCATTCAATTCATAGACCCCTGGACTTAGTATCTCACCTTCTATATGGACTACTATCTTTTCTGTACTAAGATCATCTTTTATTCTGTTTTCACTACTATAATCAATAATAGATTCTTTGTCTCCTATAGCTTCTTCAAAGGTAGTTTCCTGTCCACCACTTAACACATATACTTTTTGTTCTTTTATATAGTTTGAAACTGTAAATCCTAAAACTATAATTATTATTGCAACTATTATTATTAAATTTTGCTTTTTTCTCGCTTCCATAATAGCCCTCTTTTCCATAAATATAGTATTTTTATTTAATAAGCTTAATTATAATGTTTCTATCTCTTTTCAAAATTTCCTTTTATTAATAAAAACTTTCCTTAAAATTATCTATAATTTCTGATATACTATAATACATATGGTTTTAATTATAAAAGAGGTGTGTAAACTATGAGATATAGATTTAAATACTTACTTGTTGTTACTGTAATAGCTCTTATTGCTACAATAATACCAACTATTACTTTTGCCGAAGGGGCACCTACTATAGATTCTCCTAATGGAGTATTGATAGACTACAAAACTGGAAAGATTTTATTTAATAAAAATGCCCACCAACAAACTTATCCAGCTAGTACCACTAAAGTTATGACTGCTATTTTAACATTGGAAAATGCTAACTTAGCTGACAAAGTAACTGTAGATTATGATCTTTATGTTGATGGCTCTAGTATGTATCTTCTAAAGGATGAATCTTTTTCAGTTGAAGAACTTTTAAAAGCTCTGCTGATACGTTCCGCTAATGATTCTGCTGAGGTATTGGCTATTCATATAGCTGGCTCTGTTGAAAATTTTGTTGACATGATGAATATACGTGCTAAAGAACTTGGAGCTTTAAATACTAACTTTACAAATCCACATGGATTACCAGATCCCAAACATATTACTACTGCCTATGACTTGGCTATCATAACAAAACATGCCATGGGCTTTGATCTTTTTAGAGAAATTGTTTCAGCTCCTATGCTAACTTTAAAAGCTACAGAACAAACTCCAGAAAACAGGATATACCGAAGTACAAATAAGTTTTTATGGGCTACAGGTAAAAGTAATACTATACTTTACAATGGAAAGTACATAGATACTAAATATGATATTATTGATGGGGTTAAAACAGGCTACACAGGAGATGCTAAATATTGTCTTATAAGCTCTGGGGCTAAGGATGATTATAGAATGATTTCTGTAATCCTGGGAGCTGAAGATAATAACACACTATATACGGATTCTAGAAATTTAATTGATTATGGACTCAATAACTTTAAATTAGTCCAATTATCTAGCAAAAATTCTTCACAGCTTTCTGTTGATGTAAAAAATGGGAAAAGAACAAATATAGATTTATTATTTAAAGATGATAAATTTGCTACTTTACCAATTGATAAAAATTTTAATGATATTATTGAAGATGTTACTTTATATAAAAATATTAAAGCCCCTGTTACGCGAGGGCAGAGACTAGGAAGGGTTACTTATTATCTTGACAATGAACCTATTGAAGAAGTTGATTTAGTTGCGGAAAACCATGTTGATAGAAAAGGATTATTAGCTAGATTATTATATCATATATTAAATCCATCAAAATCCTTAATTATATTTGTTTTTATGTTTTTATTATGGCAAGTGTTTGTTGGATATTTAAGGGTGAAAAAAAGAAAAAGAAGAAAATTTGCTTACAGAAAAAGAGCGACTGTATATACTTTTAATAAAAACTTATTTAAATAAATTT
>CAYLXY010000412.1:0-2165 GCA_964387405.1 uncultured Clostridiaceae bacterium | reverse complement strand
ATCACCATTATTTTAATATTTTATGGCTACATGGTATACTTTCCTATATCTATAGTAAGGGCTGGAGCTATGTATATATTATACATAATAGGATATTTCTTACAAAGAAGATATGATAGTATAAATACATTATTTTTGATTGGTTTTGTATTATTAATTTATAGACCTATGACTGTTTTCTCCATTTCATTCCAATTATCATTTATAGCTACTTTAAGTATTTTATTACTAAGCCCTATTTTAAATAAAGAGTTAAATAAAATTATAGGTTCATTATCTTCTCTAGTATCTATTACCCTAGCAGCTCAGATAGGTACCTTACCTATTATGGCATATCATTTCAAACAAATATCATTAATTTCATTGCTTACAAATATTATGATTGTACCTATAATAGCCCCTATGTTATCAATAGTATTTGCTAGTACTTTAATAGGAACTATACATTTTAGACTGGGCTTCTTATTAAATCAGATAGCAAATAATCTTTTAAATTATATTAGTTTGATAACTTCAAAATTTGCCACAATACCTTACGGAAGCTTTGAAGTTAAGGAAGTGAAATTTATATATATATTTAGCTACTATATTATACTAGGAGCCCTTTATCTTTTGTATGAAGAAAACACAAAGAAATATTTAAAAGAAGAAAGGCCAGTGAAAACAAATGACTTATACAAAAATAATAAATTGTATTAAAAAAAATGAAATTAAAAATATATATTTGTTTTACGGTGAAGAAGTTTATTTAATAAATAATGTATTAGAAAAACTTAAGGCAAAATTAGTTGAACCTAGTTTTGAACAACTTAATTTTGTGATTATAGAAGGTGAGGAAGCAAGTTATGAAAAGATAATTGATGCTTGTGAAACTTTACCTTTTATGGCGGAAAAGAAGTTAGTATATGTAAAAGATTTAGATATTTTTCGAGGAAAATCTAAACAATTTTCTGAAATTGAAGAGAAACAATTTGCTGAGTATATTAGTCAAATTCCCAAAAGCACAAGTCTTGTTTTTTATGGAAATACTTCTATAGATGGTAGAAAAAAAATTATAAAAGAGATTAAAAAACATGGAGATTTAATAGAATTCACAAAATTAAGAGAAGATGAATTTAATAAATGGATAATTTCAGCCTTTAAGAACTTTGGCAAGACTATAAAGCCTAAAGAATTGGCATTGCTTAAAAATGCATTAGATTACTTAGGAAGAAGTCCTTCACAAAATCTATTAGATGTAGAAAATGAAATAAAAAAATTAATATCATTTATGGGAGAAAGAGCCGAATTAGAAAATGAAGACATAAATAAGGTATTGGGTTCTAGTTTTCAAAACGATATATTTAATCTTTTAGATTCTATTGAAAAACGTAATTCTGTTGAATCTATAAAAAGATTGAATTATATATTAGAAGAAGGAGAACCTATTTTAAAAATATTAACTACTTTAGGAAATCAAATGAAAAACATACTATCATCAAAATTATTAGTAGAAGAAGGGTATTCAAGTAAAATGATAGCATCTAAATTAAAAATACATCCTTTTGTAGCTTCCAAATGTGCAAGACAAAGCAAAAACTTTACTATTGGAGAGTTAATAAATCTTCTAAATAAGTTTTTAGATGCAGATTTAAAGATTAAATCAGGAATGATGGATGAAAAGTTAGTTATGGAAATGTTAGTTTTAGAAATATGCAAATAGTGTATTTTAAGCAAAACAAATAAAGCGTACTATTTTGTACGCCTTAGAAGGGATTTTTTATTTTTATTTATAAAAACTGAGACACGGCTTTTAAGAATAAAGGTTACTTACAATGCTTTATTTAACTTTTTAGTAAGTCTAGAAACTCTTCTTGAAGCATTAGCTTTATGAATAGTTCCTTTAGCTGCAGCTTGGTCAAGTTTCTTTTCAACAAGTTTTAATCTTGTCTTTGCATCCTCGTAATTTTCAGACTCTAAAGCATCCTCAAACCTTCTAATTGCAGTCTTTAATTGTGATTTGATTTTCTTATTAACTTCTGTTTTTCTAGCAGTAACTGAAATTCTTTTTTGTGCGGATTTAAGATTTGCCAACGTGTTCACCCCCTTGCGTGTCATTAACATATGTAATTTTATCAGAAAGTAAAGTATAATGCAATAAAAAAATAATTATATTTAATTTATTA
>CAYLXY010000411.1:0-2169 GCA_964387405.1 uncultured Clostridiaceae bacterium | reverse complement strand
CTATATATATCGCTTTCATATGCCCCGCCATTAAAGGGTGTAAAATGTGCAGGGCTTCCGCTCATTACTTCAACTTGTACTGTCTGAGGATCTAATCTTTTTCTATTAAATATTCTATCTATTATATTCGCCATTCTTTCACCCCTTAAATTACTACTATTCCAATGGCCTTTACGCCCTTTGGTGTTTCTACCTTCATATATTTAACTCTAGTGCCTTCTTTTAGATCGTCATAGTTCATACTTAAAACCCCGTGGGCCTGGAAAAATATATCAATCCCGCCGCTCTCTCTTATATATCCAATGCCCTTTTTAGGGTTTAACGCTACTATAATGCCTTTACCTTCTACTAATTCCATTGATAAAGTTTCTTGATTAAATTCCATTTTTTTCTATCCCCTTTCATTTTCCGTTAAATGACTACTATCCCTATAGCCTTATTTCCTTTGGCTCCGTCTACTATCATAAATTCTACTTCGCTACCTTCTTTTAAATTTTCAAATTCTGGGACACATACGCCCTTAGCGTGGAAAAATATTGCTTCTCCATCTTCCTGGCGTATAAATCCAAATTGTCTATCTGCATATATATCTGTAACTGTTCCTTTTCCCATTGGAAATCTTTCAACTTTTGGCATGGCTTCCATCTCCTTTATTTTTATTTATTATATTTTTAACGGCTAAAAATGGCGTTTCGTCCTTTATTCCAAATTCATTATAAAGGGCCAATCCTTCTTGCTTATGCAGCTTACGGTTGGCCCTTTGTTTATCTCTATTTTTAGACATAATTAATAATCTCCTTTCGGTAACATTTTTTTCAAATGACGTCAAAAGTGTCTTTTCAAGATCTATTTAGTTAATACTATTATATCATATGTATACACATATTACAAATTAAACACAGTATACATGATAACAATTGTTTACATATTAAACAAATAAAAAGACGGGTTATTATTCCCGTCCAGTTCTATTTAAAATACTTTATATTCTGGTTATAAAAAACACTATCGCCGGTCATTAAACTAATACACTTTAAGCAATCTTTTAATATTTCTTCTCTTGGTGCAGCTGCTTTAAAATCTTTGTTTATTTTAGACCTCAATCTTTCGCTTTCTTTTATATTGTCGGCCATTTTATAATATAGTTCCCGGCTTTGCCTTTCTCTTTCAATGTGTGCCGTTAAAACAGGGTTGTCCTGTTCTTCTTTCACTTCTTCGGGTTCTTCTATGGGTTCCGTGTTATCTTCGCTAAAAAACGACTTTAAGGCTTCTAGGCTCATTATAAACGCCCCCTTGTTTTCTCCTGGTTAAAGTCAATGTTATAATCTTCTTGGCTTATAAATAGATCATGTCTAGGGTAATAGTCAAATAAACAACTATAATTACTTATTCCAGTTCTATTTTTTAAACATACAAGTTCAATTTTTCTAGGCGTGGCCTTCTTAGCTTGATTTATCTTTTCCCTTTTTTCTTTTATCTTTTGGCTTGAATTAAATATTTCATCATGTATAGCTTGTAATTGTAATCCCCATACTACATCTGCCGTATACTCAATTCCTCCACTTTCTTTAAAACTTTCAAAATCTATAGGCGTTAAGTAATTGGATCTATTTAAACTACTTACTACCAATACACTTAAATTATAATCTCTTGATATTCTTTTTAATTCAGTAACTACGCTATCAATTCTTTCTTTATCAGATCTATCTGTGTCCCTTCCTGGTATGATTTGTAAATAGTCAATTACGACTACGGGCTTTACTCCATTAAATAATATATAATCATTTACATATTTTCTAATACTGTCTATGTTAGTGTTAAAGTTACCTTCAATGATATTAAACCTTTTAGATATAGGTTCATAGTTTGTAATAGCTTGTTGTACTGCTGCCCTTTTCCTTTTTGGTATATCGTCTAATCTAACTTGTAAAGCTGATACTCCATTATCAAAGTTATATCCTTCTTTATCTAATACCGTCATTCTTGCTACGCTCTTAGTTATAAGTTCCAGGGTTGCCATTTCTAAACTAAAAAATAATACATGTTCCCCCATTTCTGCCATTTGGTCTACCATTTGGTGTATAAAGGTTGTTTTCCCTAATGTACTTAATCCACCTATAACATAAAGTCCAGGATATAAACTTGTTATTTTATCAAGGTTTTTAAATC
>CAYLXY010000410.1:0-2174 GCA_964387405.1 uncultured Clostridiaceae bacterium | reverse complement strand
ATACAATAAAAACATATTAGGAAAGGAGAAAGTATACAAAACACTTGAAAAAGTATATATGTTAGATTGTATAATTAAATACGACAAACATAATATAAAAAACACACTTATATAATTAAAGAAAGCAGGGAAACCATATTATGAATAAAGCTAAGAAAAACCAGGTTAGAAATGGTGTTAAACGTCAAATGATATTATATATTTTATTACCTATAATTCTTATCCTATCTGTTTCATTTTTTGGTATATATAATTCTATGAAAAAAACAGCTTTTGAGAATGCTGAATTATTTTCTTCAAGACAAGCACTTGCTAGTGCTAGAATTTTAAATGAGCAATTTGATGAAATGACTTTTGTTGTAGATGAAGCACAATATATTTTAAACATAGCTGCAGAATTACCAGAAGAAGAAAGGTTAAATTTCATAGAAGATAAATTAAATAGAATTATAAGACAAAATGAGCATATACATGTTGTTTGGACTCAATGGAATACAGAAGCTAATAATGTTACAGAAGTAGCTTATTTAAGGGAAGGTTCGGAATTTTCAAAGACTTCAATTGACCAAACATTATTTAAATATTCTTTAGAGTCTTTAAATACCAATAAACCCTTTCTTATGGAACCTTATATGGTAGATGGTACTATGCACTTATCTTACTCTAAACCTATATTAAATAATGATGGACAAGCTACTGGTGTTATAGGAATGAATTTCAAACTTTCGGAAATTCAGAAATATATTGAAGAACAAGTATTAATGGAAGAAGGATTTATGAGAATATTATCTAATACAGGTATTGTAGTAGCCCATAAAGATTTTGCTAGGGTAGGAGATTTTTCTGGTGAATTGGATGAAAATGGGCAAGGTGAATATATTTCTATAATTCAAAATGGTGAAATATATACTAGTGTGGAGTATTCTATCTCTATAAGTCAAAACACCTTTAAAAGTTTGGCACCTATTAAAATAGGTGAAACTTATTGGACTGTAGGAACTATATTAACAGAAGATGAGATTATGGCAGAATCAAATAAACGAATTCTAACAATGGTCATTATTGCTTTAATTTCTTTATCCGCTATATCAGGATTAATTTTATTGCTTGCAAATTCAATTTCTAGATCTTTAGTAAAAACAACAGAGATTGCTGAAAACATAGCTAATCTTGATATTACCAATCCTATACCAGAAGATTTACTTAATAGAAGAGATGAAGTTGGGGTTCTTGCAAATGCTTTTGAAAGAATTCTTAGTAGTTTAAAGTCATTTTTAGATATGAATATGAATTCAATACATATTTTAAATGATAATGCGAATAATCTAACAAGTATTAGTAGTAAAACTGCAGAATCTGCGGATCAAATATGTGCAGCTATTGAAGAGGTAACACATGGCGCAGAAGAACAAGCAAAAGATGCTGAAATGGCTGTTGAAAACATTAATTATTTTAGTACTATAATTCAAGAAGAGCAAGAGGAATTAGCTGATTTAAATAGGGCCACTGATTTAGTTATTCAATTAAAAGATGAAGGTGTTAGAAATATTGTAGATTTAGTAGATAAAACTAGACAAAATAAATTATCGGCAAATGAAATAACTGAAGTTATTTTGAATGCTAATGAAAGTGCTATGCAAATTTCAAAAGCAAGTCTTATGATTAAAAACATTGCAGAGCAAACAAACCTATTGGCTTTAAATGCTGCAATAGAAGCTGCAAGGGCAGGAGAGTTTGGACGTGGATTTGCTGTTGTAGCAGATGAAATTAGAAAGCTGGCAGAGGAATCTGATAAGTTTACAGAGGAGATTGCTCTTGTAATTGATGAACTAAGAAATAAGACTGAAGAAGCTGTTGAAACTATGGAAGAGATGAATAATATAGTTGATGAGCAAGCTAATACAGTTGAAAATACGAAAAATCAATTTGAAGGAATAGATTCTTCAATTGAAAGAACTAAACAAATTATAGAAAATCTTAATAAGAGTGGACAACTTATGCAAGAGAGACAAAGTCAGGTTATAGGAAATATAGAAAATCTTGCTGCAGTGACGGAAGAAAGCTCTGCAAGCACTGAAGAAGTCAATGCATCTGTTGAAGATCAGACGACAACAATCGTGAAAATAGCTGATGCAAGTAAGTCTCTTAATGATCTTGTGGAAGAAATGAAAAAT
>CAYLXY010000409.1:0-2186 GCA_964387405.1 uncultured Clostridiaceae bacterium | reverse complement strand
GTCTTTCTTTGACATAAAAATAGCCCCTCTCTCGGGGAGAAAAGGGCATAACAATCAGCCTAAAAACTCACCTTTTTTTTATTAGGCGAGCCCTTGGGCTGCTTGCTGATATATTAACTTTTAAATAGGAAGGTTTAATTCCTAATTAGAAAAATTACTCTCTATTACTTAAATAGATTTAAACTTCAATTTTTACTATTGGTTTTAGAACATATTTTCTATTTCAATAAAAAAGGCCAGACTAAAATGCCATGTGCTTAATACACATTTGCATTTCAATCTGGCCATCAAGTAGCTCACAAGAGATTGTTTGTTTTATTTAGTTTTATTATAAATATTGTTACAAGTATCTTTTAACATTTCTATTTCTTCTGGTTCTACATAAGGTTCTAGGATTTCTTTCACATCTATTAATGTTTCTTCATCTTTACCACGAGCTTTAGCAGCTATTATTAGGGAATCTTCTTTTACTAATATATTGAATAATAGCTTTTTATGTTCTCCATCATCCCTAACTCTCTTTAGTAGAATAGGTTTACTTATAGTCATCACACTCCTTTCTTAGTCATATATGCTTACTAGATAACATTAGGGTAAAAAGAGATAATAAAATCTACTCTTCTTCTAATGCTTTTATAAAATCTTCCCAGGCTTTTCTTGTTATATCGCTTTCCCCAGTATTATCATTTAGCTGTTTAGCTTTCCTTAAGGCAGTTCTTGCTAGTTCACTTTCCTTTATATATTCAGGCAAGTCCATAGGAATTTCATCCCTATCTTCAGATGCTAAATCTATCATATGCTCTTTATCTTCCTTGCTTAATTTTAAGATATCTGCTAATTCATTTAGCTTATCTATATTTGGTGGGTTTCTTCTTCCCTTTTCTATATCACTCCAATAGGGGGCTGAAAAGTCCATCAAATCTGCCATACCTCTTAATGTAATACCTTTATCTTTTCTTTTTTCACTTACATATTTTCCAAAGTTATTCATTATTTTCTCCTTTCTTTTATATGATGGAATTCTGTCTATTATCCCTTATTAGGCCTAAATTCTTCAACCTTATCTTTGCAGCTATTAAAGATACATCAAACATTTCTGCTATATATTTTATTACTCCATCTGTATATATATCAGTATTAATGAAAGCAGTCATCTCTTCATATCTATCCTCTAAACCTAGTAGCTCTATATAGTTTTGAAACACTTTAATAAAAGGTTCTTGAGGCATTAGTAGTGCAGATGCAAGGTAATCTGCTTGCCACTCCATCCAATCATCATCAGTTACTAATTGTTTTCTACCTGTGGATTCAATATCTGTGGTGCGACATTTAATTGCAGTCATTCCCTCCTCAGGCATTAAGTCAAATAAATTCAACTGGTTCTTATCTACCAAATATTTATGCCTGTGTAAGAACCAATGGGCAACTTCGTGGCAATGAGTAAACCTTCCTCTTCTTCTTTGATCGTCTTCAAGTAGACTACTATCTATAAGGATGGTTCCTTCTTCTACGGCTAGTCTTTCAGCTTTGTTTCTTTCTGCATCATACACTGGCACATATCCATCATTAAAGACAATCATTCCAAGTATAGACCTATTATGTGTTAGGTCTTTATAGTCCACTTCTAGGCCTGCATAGCACTCTGATAGGTGTTCTACATCCAAAGCTGCAGGGTTTGATAGCAGGCTTGTCTTATAATCATTTAAAATCATTCCAGCCATATATTCAATATCTTCTTTTGATAAGATTGGTACTCCGTTTGCTTTTGAATTGAAGTTAAAGTTTATCATATTATTCCTCCTCTCATTTATGCTTGTTAGCTAGTATGATTACATTATACTATGCCTATATATTCCTGTCAACATAAAAAATACCCCAGCAGATTACTCAATCCACCAGGGTGCTTTATTACTTATTCTTCAACTTCCAATACTACTTTAAACTTTACTGCAAATGGATTACAGGCTTCTGACTCTGGAAGCCCATCAACTATTTCATAGTCTTCATCAAACTCATTAAAGAAGTCCTTGTACTCTTCATAAGTTGGAAATATTAAACCATCCATGATTCCCTTCCTAATCTTACTTTTAATATAGTCTGATAAGCAGTACATTAAAAATTCTTGATGCTTTTTACTAAGTTCTTCAAATCTCATTTTTATCCCCTCCTACTTTATATATAGAAAT
>CAYLXY010000408.1:0-2186 GCA_964387405.1 uncultured Clostridiaceae bacterium | reverse complement strand
ACTTTAGCCTATATGCTTCCAGGTCCAAAGTACCTTTTTTGTAACTTTTATATATAAATTATAATTTTTGAAACATATTCAAATTATATCTTTGCCCAAAATAGTTCTGGTGATACAGGTTTATTGAATAAGAAACCCTGAATTAAATTACATTTAGACATCTGTAAAAATGAAAGTTGATCTTCTGTTTCTACTCCCTCAGCAACTACTTTAAGTCCTAAACTATGAGCCATATTAATAATTGACCTAACTATAGCTGAATTCTTTTGCTCACTTGGAATCCTATTGATAAAAGTTTGATCAATTTTTAAAACATCTATAGAAAGTTCTTTTAAATAGTTTAATGAAGAATAACCTGTTCCAAAGTCATCAATGGCAATTGAAAGACCTAAATCTTTTAACTGTCTTAATATTAACATTACACGTTCAATATCATCCATTGCTATACTTTCTGTTATTTCTAGTTCAAGATATTTAGGGTCAAGTCCAGTTTCTTTTAAAACTCTTTTTACCATTTCTACAAAGTCATTTCGCTGAAATTGTCTAATTGAAATATTGACAGCTATCTTTATAGGAGGATAACCTTCTTCTTGCCAGGCCTTATTTTGAGCACAAGCTGTCCTTAGTACCCATTCTCCAATTTCTACTATTAAACCTAGTTCTTCTGACAAGGGAATAAACTTACCTGGCGATACTAATCCCATTTTAGGATGTTGCCAGCGAATAAGAGCTTCTGCTACAATTATATTCCCTCTAGATGCATCTACTTGTTGTTGATAATCCAAATAAAATTCATCACGTTCTATAGCATTTCGTAACTCATTTTCAATAAATAATTGCTCTGCTGCTTTTTCATTTATATCGTAAGAGTAATATACAAACTGATTTTTACCCATTTCTTTGGCCTCATACATTGCTGCATCTGCATTTTTAATAAGAATACTTCCATTATTACCATCCTTTGGATAATAAGCTATTCCTGTACTTGTAGTTATGAATATTTCATATCCATCAACTACAAATGGTTCTGATATTAAAGAAAGAATCTCTTCAGCAGTTTTTTCTACAAGGGAAGTTTTATTTACAATAATAGCAAACTCATCTCCACCTAGACGATAAATATTATATACATCTGTTACATTATATTTTAAGCGCTGAGAAACTGCCTCTAATAATAAGTCGCCTCTATCATGACCTAAGGAATCGTTTACTGTTTTAAATCTATCCAAATCTAATAGTAATACTGCGAACTCTTTATGTTTTGAACACTTTAGCATAGTTAGACAATCTATTTCTTCTAAAAACATTAATCTGTTTGGTAAACCTGTTAGTTGATCATAATAAGATAAGCTTCTAATCTCTTCCTCCTGCTGTTTAAGACTAGTAATATCCTGTACTGTACCCAGTATACGTATTGGGTGGTCTTCCTCATTATAAACAAGTCTAATTATTTGATGCACAAAACCTATTTGACCACTTTGTGAAATTATTCTATGTTCTATATTATAAACTTTCTTATGTGATATTACTTGACCTACTAGATCTTTAAAGAAAGCTCTATCTTCCTTATGAACTAATTCAATAAAATTTTCATAAGTAGGTGTAGATGTGTTAGGACATAGACCATAAATTTGATAAACTTCCTCAGACAAATCTAATTTCTGACTAGCCAAGTCATAAGTCCAGCTACCTAAATTTGCTATCCACTGAGTTTGTGTTGTTCTAGTTTTCTCATCTTCTAAATCATCAGCTTGCCTACAATCACAAACCTTTTCAAAATTTGAAACCATCCCATAAGCTAATTTCCTTAGAAGACAATTTAAATTGGAAATAACCCCCTTTAATTTACTATTCAATATATCACCTAAACTAAAAATATTTTCTAACATAATATAAGACCCTCCTTAAAACAATTATATGGCTTTTAAAAAAATATATAGAACTTATGCAAAAAGTGCTTTTATTAAATATAATGAACCATTGTAGAAGTTTCCTTTATCTATACAATAATCGATACAGTTATATTTTTTACTTCTACATATAATTTCATTATCAAAAAGACTTAATCCTATAAGTTTAATCTTTGGTTGTTTATTTTTTACCTCTCTACAGAAATTAGGATTCCCACTATTTTTAAGCAAACTTAAATCAATAAAAACAAGGTCTAAATTTGTTTTTCCAATATG
>CAYLXY010000407.1:0-2193 GCA_964387405.1 uncultured Clostridiaceae bacterium | reverse complement strand
CTATTAGCATTAAAAAATATAAATAATATTAATTCTTAATATAATATAAATTATATATACAATTATATATACAATACTAAAGAAGGGCTAATAATTTAACCCTTCTTAGTATTGTCTAAACACACCTATTACTTTACCTAAAATAATCACTTCTTTAACTATTATAGGATCCATCAAAGTATTTTCAGGTTGAAGTCTTATATGATCAGATTCTTTAAAGAATCGTTTAATAGTAGCTTCATCTTCGATTAATGCAACTACTATATCTCCATTTTCAGCAACAGATTGTTGATTAACTATTACATGATCATTATCTAGTATACCAGCATCAATCATACTTTCTCCTTGAACAGTCAACATAAAGGTGTTACCTTTATAAGTAAGTTCTACAGGAAGAGGAAAAGTATCTTCAATGTTTTCGACTGCTAAAATAGGCTTTCCTGCAGTAACTTTACCAAGAATAGGTACATTTACAGTTTTTTTATTATATGAGAAATCATCAAAAGAATTATTATTTAGAATTTCAATTGCTCTTGGTTTACTAGAATCTCTTCTAATATAGTCCTTTTTTTCTAGCTTAGATAGGTAACCATGGGTTGTAGAAGTTGATTTAAAACCAACAGCTTGGCATATTTCCCTTACAGAGGGAGGATAACCCTTTTTATTTATTTGAATTTTTAAAAAATTCAATATTTCTAATTCTTTTTCATTTAGGTCTTTATACATTTCAAAACTCCCTTCGATTAATTTTTTCAATTAATTTTTTACAAAATAAAACTTAGTTTTGAAAAGTATATCATATATTAAAACAAAAATCAAACGTTTGTTCGGCATGGTTTTATTCATCAATCCACTCGAAATTTTTAACAATTTCTCTTTTAACATCTTTTCTATGAGCAGCATAAAGCTGAGTAGTCGTCACATTATCATGATCTAATAAATTTTGAACATCATATATGGAGAAACCTTGCTGTATTAAAGAAGTAGCAGCAGTGGCTCTCAATTTATGAGGACTATAGCCTTTATCTCTGCTAGTACCCAAGACGATAGAAGTATATTTCTTTACTAGATTTCTAATGGCCCTTGCTGTCATACGTCTATTTTGTAAAGAAAGAAACAAAGCATCCTTATGTTCATCATCTAATTTAGATGATGAGGTTCGTTCGTTTTCTATATAGTCTTTAATTACAATTTCACATGTTTTATTAATAGGCATTTCAACCTCTTTACTGCGCTTTCTGTAAATTTTAAATTCTCCCCTATTAAAATTAAAAGATGATATATTTAATTGTTCTAATTCATTCAATCTTAGTCCATATGTTACAAATAGTATGAGAATTGCTTTATCTCTTAATTTGGTTTTTTGCCAATATTTTTTTTCGCCTTCAGTAAGTTGTTCTCCAGTACTTACAATATCTAACATAATAGCTACTTCATCAATTTCTAATCTTTTTATAGCATCAGGTTGTGGCTTAGGTAAACGAATAGGATTTAATCCATCAGTAATATTATTTTTTATAATTTCATCCCTGTAAAGAAATTTAAAGAGTACAGATAAAGATGATTTTTTTCTACCTAAAGTACGATTATTATTTTCCATTATTTTTATAGAATCGTTGTCCTTAACTGTATACCTAGAACAATAGTCTCCAATAAATCTATTAATATGTCTGGCACTAATATTATTAAAATCAACAGCAGTAATATCTGAAACTGTATTTACACTAGTAAGATCAGTTTCATTAACTAAATAATTGCAAAAGAATAAGATATCATTTAAATAGGCTAGACGACTAGAGAGTACTATATTATTTTTTAAATATATAAAGAAATCTTCCATAAAACTTGGAAGTTGCTTTTCAATATGTAGGCACTTTTCAATAAGATGATTTTGTCTAATAACAATATTATCTGGTTTATCAGATTTATTATGTATTTTTATAGATTGATTTTTTGACATTGTATCAACTCCTTGAGTAATTTATAAAAATAAGTAATAAATATAAATAGCATATAACTAGTAAATAGGGGGTTAGTCAGTGTAAATCTAGCTTAAAGTGATGTTCAGATTTTTAACTTATCAACTATTCCCTAAATATACATTTAAAGAATAGTTGATAAGTTAAGTATAGACCACTTCCCTATATATGTCCAGTCAATAAATATATAAAATTCACATTACTTTTACTATAT
>CAYLXY010000406.1:0-2193 GCA_964387405.1 uncultured Clostridiaceae bacterium | reverse complement strand
TTATTACTTCCTTTACAATTTCTTTTGGAAATGAATCTATAAATAAAATTTTATTAAAAGAAAATGGTAATGGAAAAAACTATCAAGTGGTGAATCTTAAAATAGATAGTAAAACTGTAAAATCTGCAGATGTACCTCCTATAATTTATCCACTTAATAATCAGGGAAGAACTTTAGTACCTTTAAGAATGATTATAGAGCATTTAGAGGACAAGCTAAATGCAGAGATAAAATGGAATGGGACAGAGCAAGAAGTAAAAATTGAAACTAAAGATAAAGAAATTATTTTAAAAATCGACAGCCCTATAGCTTTAGTAAATGGTGTTAAGAAAAAACTTCCAGATAATGTACCTGCAAAGTTGTTAGCATTAGGGGATAATGGCAGGACTATGGTTCCAATTCGTTTTTTTGCAGAAGAATTTGGAATAGATATAAACTGGAATGAAAAAACTGTAACAGCCTCACTAGAGACACCTGAAAATATAGAAAAGGAACCTACTAGACCAGAAATACCAGAAGAGCCAAAAAAGGAGCCTGAGAATCCACTAGAAAAACCAAATATTCCAGAGGAAAATATTAACATTGCAAATATTACAGATGTTAAGGTTGAAATGAATGGGCACATACCGCAAATTCGTATAAAGACATCAAAAAAAACAGATTACAAAGAATTCAAGTTGTCAAATCCTGAAAGATTAGTAATCGACCTTAGTAATGCTAGATTTAATTTAGATGATAAAAAACAGCTTCAAGGGGATAAAACATTAGACATAAAAACTAATAGTGGATCTGTAAAAAGAGTTAGAGTATCACAATTTCAAAAACCAACTGAAGAGAAACCTGAAGACTTATATATAACTAGAGTTGTATTAGAATTAGGAAGTTTAGATGATTATGAAATAAGATATGATGCAAAAACTAAGGAAGTAGTAATAGATTTTGTAAATCATATTAACAACATAAGTAAACAAATTATAAATGCCAAAGAGGTTATTGTAATAGAAGGGGACTATGTTGATGATTATAATATAATAAGGCTAAGTAATCCAGAACGTATAGTGGTGGATATTAAAGGTGGAGTATTAAATAATAGATTTAAAAATAACACAATAAATGTAGACGGTAGAGTTGTAAAGTCAATAAGGGCATCTCAGTATGAAGATCAAGATAAAAAGACAGATGAAAAAGTTACCAGAGTGGTAATAGACTTATATGAAAATATGGATTATGAAGAAACTTACATAGAAATTAAGGATAATAAATTAAAAATTCATGTAGAGGGAGAACCTTTCAAAGCAATATTATACCAAGAAATAGGATGGACAAGCTCTACATTTACACTTAAAGGTTCAACAGTTACTAAATATAATGTAGATTATCAGTTAGCGCCAAGTGTAATTAATATAACTGTTCCAAAAACAGATATAGATTTAGAATTAGTAAGTTTGAAAATTGAAGATCATATTATAAATACAATGAAGATAAAAGAGTATGGGAATAATTATAATGTTGAGTTACGGTTAGAGGATGGAGTAGAGTATAAACTACTTTCATCGGAAAGAGGGAAGGATTTAATATTAGAACTAAATAATAGAGATGCTAAATATAGAGAAATGCTTATTGTTATAGATCCTGGTCATGGTGGAACAGACCCAGGTGCAATATCTTCAATAAATAACATGAAAGAATCGGAAGTTGTTTTGGACATGTCTTTAAAATTAAACCAATTATTAGCAGAAACAGGCTTTAGAACTTATATGACTCGTGTAGATAATCTAAATAATAATTCTAAGCTAAGTTTACAAGACCGTTCAGATATAGCCAATGCATTAGAAGCAGATCTATTTATTAGTGTTCATGCAAACTCTTTTACAAGTAGCTCAGTTAATGGAATTGAAACTTACTATGAACCTAATGATATGGCTAGTAAAAAACTGGCTGAAATATTCCAGTCTCAACTAATTAATGATTTGAATATGAATAATAGAGGAGCAAAATCAGCAAACTACTTTGTACTTAGAAATACAAATATGCCAGCAGTTTTAGTTGAATCAGGATTTTTATCAAATCCATCAGATGTGGCAAAACTTGCATCAGATACATATAAAAATCAAATTGCACAATCTATGGTTGGGGCAACTATTAAATATTTTGAAGAGACAAAATAAAAAAATCAAAGAATTATTTAAAAAT
>CAYLXY010000405.1:0-2196 GCA_964387405.1 uncultured Clostridiaceae bacterium | reverse complement strand
GTGTATAAATATATTATTAAAAATAAAATTTAATAAATTATTAATAACTAGTTTATATTTATTCAAAACAAACAATGTATAATATAACCATACTACATAAATGATTAAGCCTGTGGTAGAAAATATGAAGGAGGTTACAAAAATGAAATTTAATAAAAAGATTACTACAATGGTTGTTTTCCTGCTGGGCGCCATAATTTTAACAACATCAGCCTTTGCAGATATTATGCTCGGCTCTGGATATAACAGCTTAAAAAATTCTACAAAGACAACCATGGAGAGATTATCCAATGAAGTGGAGAACTTTAGTGCAAATGCTGTTATAACCATAAAACTAGATGGGAAAGTAATTCAGGAATCAAATGTAAACAGTAAATTTGATATTCTTAATAATGCTCAAGAATCAGTTGACAGTCAATTTAGTAAAGGTGAATCAAGAGAAAGCTATTGGTACGGTGATAAAGAACAGAGAATATATAAAAATGATGATGGTTCCTATAATGTATTCCAAAGACGAAAAACAGCTAATGAAGACAACAAAATAATAACTAATATATTTGAAGATGATCATGTTAAGGATATGGAAAAGATATTGGACGCACTTGTGGGAAATTTGCAGGATACTATACAAGTGGATGAAATAGGTGGTAAGAAAATGTATACAGGGAATTTGACAGAGGCACAAATTCCATCTATTGTTAATGCTATTTCATCTTTTGTTTTTAAATATAGTATAATCGACCAAACAACAGCAAAACGCCTAGGCGTTCCTTATCCAAAATCAAATATGTATTTAGTAAATGCAATGGGTAAAGCAGTTGAAAATGAAAATGGTATTATAGAAAGTGGTATTTTTACTGCCAGTATATCAGCACAAGATGATAATGGAGATGAGCATATATATTCCTTAGATTTTTCAATGGATATAAAGGATATAAACACTACAATTGTAAAAGCCCCAGATTTAGATGGTAAAAAAGTTGTATATACAAAAGAAGGATTTGAGTTTGACGATAAACATATTGGAAAGTACAAAAATGATATCGTATTAGAACAAGACAATTCCTTTGAAAAAGTTGGAGAAAGATTTATAGAAATAGATTCCATTGAAAATGGTAACCTAAAAGGCAGATACTATGAAATATACAAAGAGGGTTATAAAGCAGATAATATAAGAAACTTTGATTTTTATTCAAAATATGATGACTCACCACATTATTTTACAATAATCAAATATACAGATAATAATGGTGAAAATAAAAAGGGGATTATCCATAAGGAACATTTACAAAATATAAATATATCATTTGATGTAGAAATAGATGAAAAAAGTGGTGGTTATTCCCACTCACATAATATTGACGATTTTAACAATACATTTACTAGGATATTTGATTAATTATTATTGGTGCAAGGGTAATCCTAAGCCACTGAAAAAGTCCTGTTTTGTCATTCTGAACGTTAGTGAAGAATCCATCTTGAATCTATTGGAAATAAGATCCTTCATTTCATTCAGGACGACTTTGTCGGATCCTTCAACTTCGTTTCAGGATGACAGATATGGAAATTGTAGTTTTTCAGTGGTCTCGGTAATCCCTTGCATCTCCAAATTATTTTAAGGGGGCAAGCTAGTGGACAAGGCAATTGTAATTGAAAACTTATCAAAAACATATAAAAACAATAGGGGTATACAAAATATTAATCTTGAAATAGACAGAGGTGAAATATTTGGATTTATAGGACCAAACGGAGCAGGAAAAACTACTGCAATGAAAATCATGGTCGGTCTTATGAAACCAGATAAAGGTGATGTTAAAATAAATGGCTTTAGTATATCTGATAATTATGAACAAGCAATTAAAGGTGTTGGGTGCATAATAGAGGAAGCATCTGCATTCCCCTATTTAACAGCCTACGAAAATATGAAATTACGCAGTAGATTTTATAATAATATTGATGATGAACAAATTAATAAAACCTTGGAAATTACAGGATTGATAAAATACAAAGAAGAAAAAACAAAAAACTATTCATTAGGAATGAAACAAAGGCTTGGTATTGCCATGGCGATTTTACCAAATCCAAGTATTTTAATTTTGGATGAACCATTTAATGGATTAGATGTAGAGGGAATGTTTGAAATAAGAAAATTAATAACAAATTTATCGGAGGAAAAAGATACAAGCTTTTTTATAT
>CAYLXY010000404.1:0-2197 GCA_964387405.1 uncultured Clostridiaceae bacterium | reverse complement strand
GGTACCTGCGACACAAAATACGAGGAGCTTGCCTTCGTCCGGGACATCATCGCCGGAAGAGGCGTGCAGACTGTCCTGGTGGATGTGGGAACCACTCCCCACAGCCACCCCGTTGACGTGACGGCGGCGGAAGTGGCGGCCTGTTACCCAACCAACCCGGACTTTCTGGCCTCCGCAAAGGAGCGGGGACCGGCGGTGGGGGCCATGGGCGAGGCTCTGGCCGTATTCCTGCCCGGGCGGGACGACCTGGGCGGCGTCATCGGCCTGGGCGGTTCAGGAGGGACTTCCGTCGTTGCCTCTGGCATGAGGGAGCTGCCTCTGGGGACGCCAAAGATCATGGTATCCACCATGGCCTCGGGGAACGTAGCGCCCTATGTCGGCCCCAACGACATCGCCATGATGTACTCCGTCACCGACGTCTCGGGAATCAACAGGGTGTCCCGGGTGGTGTTCGCCAACGCCGCCAACGCTCTGGCGGGAATGATTAGCGGCCCCGTTCCCAAAGGGGACGACATGCCCCTTCTCGGGATGACCATGTTCGGCGTCACCACCCCGTGCGTGGACATGGTGCGCCACATGTTCGAAAAGGAGTACGACTGTCTCGTATTCCACGCCACCGGTACGGGGGGTCAGTCCTTCGAAAAGCTTGTGGATTCGGGGATGATGAAGGCCGTCATGGATATCACCACCACGGAGATATGCGACCACTTCATGGGTGGCGTGCTCTCCTCCGGAGAGGGCCGGCTCGACGCCTTCATCCGGACTGCTATTCCCTACGTGGGCTCCGTGGGAGCGCTGGATATGGTGAACTTCGGCAGCATGGACACGGTTCCTGAAAAATACAGAGGCAGAAACCTTTACGTCCACAATCCCCAGGTAACTCTCATGCGCACCACCCCGGAGGAGAACGCCCGGATGGGAGAATGGATTGCCGAAAAACTCAACAGAATGCCGGGGCCGGTACGCTTCCTTCTTCCCCTGGGGGGAGTTTCCATGATAGACGCTCCCGGGCAGGCCTTTTACTGGCCTGAGGCTGACGAGGCCCTCTTCGCGGCGATAGAGAAGACGTTCAGGCAGGACGCAGACCACAGGCTGGTGAAGCTGCCTTTTAACGTGAACGACCCGGAGTTCGCCAGGGCTTTGGCGGAGAACTTCAGGGAACTTCACCCATAGCGCCGAAAGGAAGGTAACTGAAAATGAAAAAACATAATCGCAAGGAGCTCATGGCCCGCTTTCAGGACATGGCTAAGCGCAGGGAACCCATTATCGGCGGCGGCGCGGGGACGGGCATCTCCGCAAAGTGGGAGGAGGCGGGGGGCATCGACCTCATCGTCATCTACAACTCCGGCCGGTACCGCATGGCGGGAAGGGGCTCCCTGGCTGGGCTGCTGGCCTACGGCAACGCCAACGACATTGTCAAGGAGATGGCCTTCGAAGTCCTCCCGGTGGTGAAGCATACCCCCGTCCTGGCGGGCATCAACGGCACCGACCCCTTCGTAATCTGGGACAGATACTTCGACGAGCTGATCTCCCTGGGCTTCGCCGGGGTGCAGAATTTCCCCACCGTGGGCCTGATCGACGGAGTTTTCCGGGCGAATCTGGAGGAGACGGGCATGGGCTACGGCCTTGAAGTGGAGGCCATCAGGGCGGCCCATGAGAGGGACCTCCTCACCACCCCCTACGTCTTCAGCGAGGAGGACGCCGTGGCCATGACGAAGGCCGGTGCGGACATTCTGGTGTGCCACATGGGGCTGACCACCAAGGGGTCCATCGGGGCTAAGACCGCCAAGACGCTGGAGGAGTGCGCCGCCCTCATCGACCGATGGGCGGAGGCGGCCAAAAAGGTGAGGGACGACGTGATAGTCCTGTGCCACGGAGGGCCCATCGCCATGCCCGAGGACGCTTCCTTCATTCTGAAGAAATGCAAACACGTTCACGGCTTCTACGGCGCCAGCTCCATGGAGCGCCTGCCTGCGGAGACGGCCATAAAGGCACAGACGGAGGCTTTCAAGAAGATCACTTTTTAAAAAAAATGCAGCACTTATAAAAAAGGAGGGGTCGTAATGCCCAGAGTGTACTACAGCACCATCATTTCAGCGCCCATAGAGGAAGTCTCGAAGTACGTAAGGGACTTCAACAGCCTGCCCCTATGGCACCCGGGGATCAAGACAAGCGAAATAGATGAGGGATACGGCCC
>CAYLXY010000403.1:0-2209 GCA_964387405.1 uncultured Clostridiaceae bacterium | reverse complement strand
CACAAATATTTAATAGAATAGAAATAAATGATTTTAAAAATAAATGCCATAAATTTTTACAAAAAGATGAGAACGTAAAAAAATATCTACCTTTATATACGGATATTCCTGCAAAACAAATTATAAAACAAGTTCATTTGGAACCATTTAATATAGATGTTACAATGTTAGAAAGAATAGGATATAAAATAGATAAAATAAAAGAAGAAGAAATAATTGTTTTGTTTGATTACTTAATGGAGAGCAAGGCACTTGAAGATTGTAAGTATTATAAGGTAAATTTTATTTAATAAGGAGGTATATTGTAAATGGAAATACTTAAGGATATTTACTATACAAACTGTAGTGTGTTAAAAAAAGCCCTAATTAGTATGGTTAAAAATTGGCCCATAATTTTTACTGGATTATTTTATTCCACAGCTACCATTATACTATCAATGAGTTTAAGGGTTTTTGGTATACTAGGTGGAATAGTTTCAATTATTGCTACTAGTGCTTTGATTTCAAATTATTTATATCTTTTAGATACTATAATAAATAGGGGTTACTTTAATTTTCAAGATTTCAAAGATGGTTTTACAGCATATTTAAGGAAAATCTGGTCTATTTTATTTATAGGCTATGTAGCAAATATAGTAGTTGATTTTATTGTACCTATGTTTATTCCTTTTATAGGATCTAGTGCACTGAGTTTAATTATAATTGCTTTAACATTTTTCTTATTTAATCCAATACCAGAGATTACATATCAAAAACATTATAGTCCAGGAGAAACTATTAAATATTCAATTGATTTTGTAAAGGATAATTGGATAGAATGGTTTTTACCAAATATAATATTGTTAACAATATTTTACTTTATAAGTGGTCGATCTTTGAGTATAATTGGAATTGTTAGTAATATATTCAATTATTTCTTATCTTTCTCTAGTATATTTATTTCATTGAAGGGTTTATTAATCTATTTAATAGGACAAATATGGTTTTCTTACTTTATGATTTATAGAGCATATTTATTTGAAAGATTAAGTACTAGCAATAGAAGAAAAAGATTGTTTATGAGAGAATTTTAGGAAAGAGGGATAGAATGAAGTTTTTAATAGAACCCTATGTTCGGAAAAGAACAGAAGAACTATCATTTGTACAATTAAGTCCTGAGGCCATAAAATTAAATAATTATGTAATTCCAAATGAAGGACTAGATGTTCCTCTAATAACAGAGGATTTAGCATATAGAATAAAGACTAAGGAAGAAAATGAAATAATTACAGCAGAAGGAATAGTTAAAGCAATGGTATACCTACTAGGTATAGATTCGAATTTTAAATATAAAGATGAATACATTAAGTTTCTTTATGCAGTAAACCCAGATATTGAAAAATATATTAATTATCAAGTTATTAAGTTGGCTGATGAAGGTAATATGATAGAGAGTATTATATGGTTGAAAGCTTTGCTTGTAATAAGTGAAGAGAACATACATTATTTATTTAACTATGGTCTCAGTTTACTTAAATATGCTAATGAGAGTCTTAATATTAAGTCTAATGCATATAAAGACTTTAAAAAAGAAGCTACTATATATTTTGAAAAAGTATTAGATATTGATGAAGATTTTACTTTGGCTTACTATCACTTAGGATTTTTATACTCTGACAATAAAGAAATCAGTAAGGCTAAGCTTTATTGGGAGAAATATTTAGAACTAGACAAAGAAGAAATACATGTAAGTGAAATAAAGCAAATGCTTTTACAAATAGAAGATAGTGCTAAATATGAAAGGGCCTATGAGGCTATTTTAGCAGGAAGAGCTGAAGAGGGATTACCCTTATTGCTAGAACTTGAGCATAAGTATGAAAAATGGTGGAATTTATTATTCTTTATTGGTTTAGCTTATAGACAATTACTGCAATATGAAAATGCAATTATATATTTTAACAAAGTTCTTAAGTTAGAAGAGAATCAAGTAGATTCCTTAGCTGAGTTAGGACTATCTTATGGTGGTTTAGGTAATTATATTAAATCGATAGAATCTTTTACAAAAGCCTTGGAAATTGGTGGAGAAAACAGTGAAATATTATGTAATTTAGCAATGATTTATATGGAAGTAGGAGATTATGAAAAAGCTAAAGAATGCATAGATCATTCTTTATACTTAGATGCTGATGATGAAGTTACAAAAGCTTGTAATGAACGGTTGAATATTTTA
>CAYLXY010000402.1:0-2210 GCA_964387405.1 uncultured Clostridiaceae bacterium | reverse complement strand
TTATATAGATACCCACTCAATAGACTATATAACTATATTTATCATTTGTTTTTTATTAAATTTCTCTAAAACCCTAAGTTTTTCTGAAAAAACTCCCCCTTTACTAGCATGTCTTTGTTTATAATATATTTATTGATATTTCAATTTATTGGTATTTTTGTTTAATATCTAAGAAAAATATGTTATAATTCAATTAAATACCCATAAAGGTATATTATTGTAAAGGAGGAATTATAGGTGAATAATAACAATGATAAAGGTTGGAATCCATATGTTGCTGGTGGATTGAGCGGATTGGTTATAATCCTTTCTGTAGCAATATCTGGGAATTATTTTGGATCGTCTACATCGTTTATCGTCTTGCTAGGAATGCTTGAAAAGGCACTGACTCCTGAAAGGTTTGCTCAGATTGAATACTTTAATATAGTAAAACCTATATTAAGCTGGCAAGTTTTATTCGTACTTGGAATACTCTTAGGAGGATTTATTGCCTCAAAAATTTTTGGAGAATTCAAAATTCGTTCCATCCCAAAATTATGGGAATCTAGATTTGGTAGTTCAAAGACTAAACGCTATTTATTAGCTTTTTTAGGGGGTATTATTACAATGATTGGGGCAAGATTAGCAGGAGGATGTCCTTCTGGTCAAATGAGTGCTTCAATACTGCTTTCTATTAGTGGCTATCTATCAATAATTATATTCTTTGTTTTAGGTATTATAGTAGCCAATTTAATTTATAGAGGAGGTGCTAAATAGTATGATCTTATTTTATGGATTAATTACAGGAATATTATTTGGTTTTTTACTTCAAAGAGCACGAGTTATGAGATATGATCAACAGGTCGGTGCACTTTTACTTAAGGATTTTACTATTATAAAATTTATGTTTACTGCTATATTAGTTGGAATGGTAGGGATACATCTTCTAGCTGATTTAGGAATGATAAGAGTAGGTGGACGTTCTTTGGTTCTAGGTGGAATTATTGTAGGTGCTGGACTATTTGGAATAGGTTGGCCTCTTATAGGTTATTGTCCTGGGACTGGTTGGGCTGCAATTGGCGAGGGAAGACTTGATGCAGTTTTCGGATTGTTAGGAGTCTTTGTAGGAGCTTTCATTTATGCAGAAATATACCCTTTTTTCGCAAAAACAGTTCTTACCTGGGGAGATTTAGGAAATCCTACAATACCAGAAGCTCTAGGTGTTAATCACTGGTTTGTAATTGTAGGAATAATAGTAGCTGTAAGTTTACTCTTTAGATTGATTGAAAAATTAGGATTATAATATTTAAGGGAGAGGTCATAAGTCTGACCATCTCCCTTTTTAATGTAAATTTATTTTACTTAGTCAAACAACTACAAATCTATTTCCAATAAAATTGGTGTATGATCTTGTCTTTCGCCAGAGTCTATCATCTCAGATTTAACAACTTTGTTTGCTATCCTATCACTAACTAACCAATAATCAATTCTCCACCCTGAGTTATTAATTTTACTTGTCTTAGCCCTTTGTGCCCACCAAGAATAGACATCTGTCACATGACCATGAATATGTCTGAAGGTGTCTGTAAATCCTTTGTTTAATAAATTTGTAAAACCTTGACGCTCTTCATCTGTAAAGCCTGCTGACTCACGATTATTATTTGGATGTGCTAAATCAATCTCTTTATGGGCTACATTATAGTCTCCTGTCGCTAAAACTGGCTTCTCTTTGTCTAAAGTCTGAAGGTATTCAGCATACTTTTCATCCCATACTTGCCTTTCTTTCAATCTTTTTAAACCGTCCCCTGCATTAGGTGTATACACCTGGGTTAGATAAAATTCTCCAAAATCTAAAGTAATAATTCTTCCTTCTAAATCCATAGTATCTGGAGCCTGAATATCAGGATAAAAAACTTCTGGAGAGTACTTATCTTTATATAAAAACATAGTCCCTGCATAGCTTTTTCTAGCAGGTTCTTGAGAACTTCTCCATACATATGTGTATCCTTTAAAATATTCCGCTAAAAGCTTCATATGCTTCTTACTTGGCCCCTTGGCTGGCAATTTAGTTTCTTGCAAGGCAATTACATCTGCATCCTTGTCAATTATTGTATCAAGTACTTTCCTTGAAAGCACCGCCCTATTTGAATCACTTGTTAGGGCTGCATTTAATGAGTCAATATTCCATGAAATAAGTCTCAAATTATTCCTCCTTGTTTTTTATAATCATA
>CAYLXY010000401.1:0-2237 GCA_964387405.1 uncultured Clostridiaceae bacterium | reverse complement strand
CATATAATTTGTTTTTTTCATTTAACAAATAAGTTATATTTGTAGGTATGTGAGTCTTAAGTTCAAGAATATTTGGATTGTTTATTAAAACTAGGAATTGGTGTTAAGGCATGTTATTGACATATTTTATAGAGTATCTTATAATGAGAATTATAAGAATATTTGCAATTAGGTCTTGCAAAAAAAAAATAAGGGTGGTAGAATATTCTAAAATATGTTACAATAAGAAGGACTATGAACAAGTAGTAAGAATAATACGGAGGTGTCGTTAATGAAAACTGATGTTCAAATTGCACAAGAAGCAAAGATGCTACCAATTGTTGATGTAGCGAAAGATTTAGGAATTAGTGAGGATGATTTAGAGCTTTATGGAAAGTATAAAGCTAAAGTATCCTTAGACGTACTAGAAAGATTAAAGGACAAACCTGATGGTAAGTTAATATTAGTAACTGCTATAACTCCAACTCCAGCAGGAGAAGGAAAAACTACAACTAATGTTGGTTTAAGTATGGGACTAAACAAAATAGGTAAGAAGACTATGACAACACTTAGAGAACCTTCATTAGGACCAAACTTTGGAGTAAAGGGTGGAGCTGCAGGTGGAGGATATGCACAAGTAGTTCCTATGGAAGATATTAACCTTCACTTTACAGGTGATGTTCATGCTATTTCAACAGCTCATAACCTTATGGCTGCACTTTTAGACAACCACTTACACCAAGGAAATGCACTAAACATTGATGTTAGAAGTATTACTTGGAGAAGAGTACTAGATATGAATGAGCGTGCTCTTAGAAGTATAGTAGTTGGATTAGGTGCAAGAGGAAATGGTGTAGTTAGAGAAGACGGTTTTGATATAACTGTTGCTTCTGAAATTATGGCAATTCTTTGCTTAGCTACAAGTTTAGAAGACTTAAAAGAAAGAATAAGCAGAATAGTTGTAGCTTATACTTATGATAAAAAACCAGTTACAGTTGATGATTTAGAAGCAACTGGATCATTATCATTAATACTTAAAGATGCAATCAAGCCAAACTTAGTACAAACATTAGAAAATACACCTGCATTTATTCATGGTGGACCATTTGCAAACATTGCCCATGGATGTAACAGTGTTGTTGCAACTACATTAGGATTAAAACTTGCTGACTATGTAGTAACTGAAGCTGGATTCGGTGCTGACTTAGGTGCTGAGAAATTCTTTGATATTAAATGTAGATTTGCTGACTTAAAGCCAAGCTGTACTGTTATAGTAGCTACTGTAAGAGCTCTAAAACATCACGGTGGAGTTAAAAAAGATGATTTAGGTAAAGAAGATTTAAAAGCTCTTGAAGTAGGTTATGGAAACTTAGAAAAACAAATTGAAAACATGCAAAAATTCGGTGTACCAGCTGTAGTAGCTATTAATAAGTTCCCTACAGACACAGACGCTGAAATAGAATTCTTACGTGAGCACTGTGCATCAAAAGGAGCAGAAGTAGTTCTTTCAGATGTATGGGCAAATGGTGGAGAAGGTGGAGTTGAATTAGCTAAAAAAGTAGTAGAAATAGTAGAAACTAAAGAATCAAACTTCAAACCACTTTATGACGTAGAACTTAGCATTGTTGATAAAGTTACTAAAATCTGTAAAGAAATATACGGCGCAGATGGAGTTGACTTCTCAAGAAATGCATTAAAACAAATTAAAAACTATGAAGATTTAGGATTTGACAAAATGCCAGTATGTATGGCAAAAACACAATTGTCATTATCTGATGATGCATCATTATTAGGTAGACCATCAGGATTTAGAGTTTCAGTAAGCGAGATCAGATTATCAGCAGGAGCTGGTTTCTTAGTAGTATTAACTGGAGCAGTTATGACAATGCCAGGACTTCCTAAAGTTCCAGCAGCAAATAAAATGGATATACTTCCAAGTGGAGAAATTATAGGATTATTCTAATAAATATAAAATAGAATTACATACAAAATATAAAAAGAAAGCTTGGTTAACCCCAGGCTTTCTTTTTATGATATAATAACAATAAGAATGATGAGTAAAAAAATAGGGAGGTATGCAAGTGTCATTTATATATTCCTTTATGAGCTTGATTTTAATAATCCTTGCACTAGGTATACCTATAGTCATTACTGTTTTATTGTTAAAACATTTTAGTAAACAACCAAGTACAGAACAGGATTATTTATTAGAAAAAATTAGAGAACTAGAGGGCCGTATAGAATCTTTAGAAGAAAAT
>CAYLXY010000400.1:0-2247 GCA_964387405.1 uncultured Clostridiaceae bacterium | reverse complement strand
CTCTCGTTCCTAAAAGACGGTGCGACACTGGGCAACCCAGAAAGATGGATGGAGACCAGCTATGAAAAGTCAAGCCTAAATTAGCAAGAAATTGATTTTTTTAAAATTCTAAAAATGGGCAACTTTAATAGAGCTCCCAGAGGGTGCTTAAAAAAACATATTTATGATAAAAATATTAATCTAAGTTAAAAGTCACGTTGTCTGTCAGCATCTTGTATATAACACGAACCAATTTACCAGAGCAATGTCCTAAGGCATTGTAATGGGATTTACCCTCAGCTCTTTTTTTATCATAGTAATCTTTAAAGGTACTATTGTTTTTGACAACGTTATGTGCAGCATTTACTAATGCATATCTAAGTGTGCTAGAGCCACGCTTTGACATCTTTGTGCTACTGGCATTGAAGTTACCTGATTGATATACTGCAGGATCAAGGCCAGCAAAGGCAAGTAATTTTGAAGGGTTAGAAAAGCGAGTGATATCGCCGATCTCCCCGAGTATCATTCCACCATTGATAAAACCAATACCAGGAATGGTCATAATAACAGAGTCTAGAGAATCAACAATTGATTCCATATCAGATCCTATATCAGTAACCTGGCTATCTAATAACTCGATTAAGTCAATGATTTGAGTTATTTGAATAGATATAGTACTGTCGTTTGTACCGACAGACTTCCGTGCAAGAATCCTTAATTGTGTTGCAGTATCTTTCTTAAAATGGCCGTTGGAAGCAGTTTTTAGAAGATGTGACAAGTGGGTCAAGTGCATGGAAGCAATCTCTTCCGCGTTAGGGGCCTCTTTTAAGAGAGTATATACAGATTCCAGATGTATACCAGACTTAAAAAAGTATTGGATTTCAGGGAAAGCCTGGTCCACGTAGGATGTAAGTTGAATCTTAGACTGAGTACGTTTTTTAATTAGCTTCATGCGGAATCTACCAAGATCTTTCAAACGCATGAGAGAAAGATTGTTTTCGGTTACAAACTGATGAGGATTCATCATTAAAGCTTTAGCAATTATGTAAGTATCCACCGTATCTGTTTTCGCTTTGCGAATGTTACCTTTTCGCAAAGCGGAGGTTTGGATAGGGTTTATGACACAAAGCTTGTAGTTGTTATTAACAAGGAATTCAACAAGGTTGTTGCCATAGTGAGCCGTTGATTCAAGACCTATGATGATGCTGTCAGAATCGAGAGAATCGAGTTTTTGAACCAGCAGTTGGAAGCCATCATAGTCATTTGTAAATTTAAACGGTTGAAGCATTATTTCACCATCAGAAGAAAGTGCAGAGGCGAAATGGTTAAGTTTGGCGATATCAATGCCTACGTAAATCATAAAAATCTCCTTTCCGAGTGTTGAGGCTGTGACAATTCCACAGGTATTTACCCTCATAGACTTGATTGATATAAGTGCTCTGTAAAAATATAAACTTGGCACATCCAGCTAATAAATGATTCAGATAAAACCGTGGCAATACACTCCTTCAAGTAGTCGGACTACAGGATAAAAATCAAAAGTCCACAGCATCTGAATGTATTATAATCACAAATATAAAAATTTAAAAGAAAGGAAAGTATGAGTTTAAGCTTCTATAAATATCATACAAGAGATACTATGAACTATAACGAAGAGAGTTTAAAACTTCATGAAAAGAATAAAGGTAAGATCGAAGTGGTTTCAAAAGTTAGAGTTGAGACACGAGATGACTTGAGTCTGGCATATACACCAGGTGTTGCTGAACCATGTAGAAAAATTCACCAAGATGAGGAAAATGTTTTCAAGTATACTTCTAAAGGTAATCTTGTAGCCGTGGTAACTGATGGCTCTGCTGTTCTAGGCCTTGGTAATATAGGTCCCAAAGCAGCACTTCCTGTAATGGAAGGTAAGGCAATTTTGTTTAAAGAGTTTGCTGATGTGGATGCATTTCCTATCTGCATTGATTCACAAGATACTGATGTAATAGTTGAAACTGTTAAACTGATTTCACCAGGTTTTGGAGGAGTAAACCTTGAAGACATTGGTGCACCAAGATGTTTTGAAATAGAAGAGAGACTTAAAAAAGAACTTGATATTCCAGTTTTTCATGATGACCAACATGGAACAGCTATTGTAGTTTTAGCTGCAGTTATCAATGCATTAAAGATAGTAGATAAGAAGATTGAAGAAATAAAAATTGTTATTAATGGGGCAGGAGCCGCTGGTACAGCAATTGCCAATTTACTAATTGATGGAGGAGCTAGCAA
>CAYLXY010000399.1:0-2248 GCA_964387405.1 uncultured Clostridiaceae bacterium | reverse complement strand
GATGGGAATTCGTGATCAAATTCGTAAAGGTGTCAAAGAAGATCTTCAAAGAATAAAAGCACTAGGAGTCAAAAATCTAGTTATGCTATCTGGGGATAATCAAGGAACTGTTGATGTTGTTAGTCGTGAATTAGGGCTAACTGAAGCACACGGGAATATGTTACCTGAAGACAAGGCTCAATATGTTGAAAAACTAAGGAAAAAAGGTGAAATTGTAGCTTTTGTTGGAGATGGCGTCAATGATAGTCCTTCATTAGCATTGGCAGATATCGGCATTGCCATGGGAAGTGGTACTGACGTAGCTATTGAAACATCGGATGTTGTTTTAATAAATTCAGACTTTAGCCGCCTGCCACATGCCCTTGGATTAACTAAGATTACGGCAAGAAATATGTTCCAAAATATTATTATTGCTGTAGGTGTTGTAATATTTTTATTGTTTAGTGTGTTTTTTAGCGAATGGATGAATATGTCAATAGGTATGTTAGTACACGAAGGCAGTATTTTAGTTGTTATTATTAATGGTATGAGACTACTAAGTTATAAGCTAAAAACATAGTAGTAGAATAAAAAATTAATGAGAGGAGAATAAAACATGAAAGCAGCAACAATATATTTAGAAACTTTAACATGTCCATCATGTACGCAAAAGATTGAAGGTGCATTAAAAGGTTTAGACGGTATTGAGCAAGATACAGTTACTATATCCTTTAATACAAGTAGAGTAAGATTTGATTTCCAGGAAGATAAGATTACAATTGATGATATAGAAGACGCAATCACTAAGGTAGGATATGAAGTTAAAAGATCTAGGGTAAAATAATTTTATAAAATCATGGTAATGGTAATATGAACCAAGGCATCTGCTAGATTAAAAGTCTAACAGATGCTTTGGTTTTTGAAAAAGTAAAACATATAAGACTACTATTTGATTAGTCTCAATAAATATATTGTTTTCTTAATTCCAAACCAGCCGATAGGCTTTATTTATTAGTATCCAACCTTGTTTACAGCATAAACAGCTTCATCATAAGAAAAACCCTCGTATTCTAATTGACTTATCAAACCAGACCTAGAAAAGGACATTAAATCTAAATATGATCTTGCAGATTTAAAAGCTTGTTCTTTCCAATTGGTATTGGTTTTATCTACACCATAAACAGCATCATTATAAGAAAAACCTTCATATTCTAATTGACTTATTAAACCAGACCTAGAAAAGGGCATTAAATCCAAATATGATCTTGCAGATTTTGTTGCATTATTTTGTCCAATGGTTTCAGATTGTTGATTTAGCCAAACGCCATTACTACCCATGTTATACAATTGACCATTTACTTTAATTCTGCCCGTCAGCATAACCCCGTTATTATTAAGGTAATACCATTTTCCTCCCAGATTTAGCCAGCCTGTTTGCATAACTCCGCTACTATCGATGTAATACCAATAATTACCTACCTTGTTCCATCCTGTTTGCATGGCTCCACTGTCACCCATGTAATACCAAGAATTGCCTACCTTATTCCATCCTGTTTGCATAGTTCCATTGCCAGCCATGTAATACCAATAATTACCTACCTTATTCCATCCTGTTTGCATGGCACCATTGCCAGCCATGTAATACCAAGAATTGCCTACCTTATTCCATCCTGTTTGCATGACTCCATTGCCAGCCATATAATACCAAGAATTGCCTACCTTATTCCATCCTGTTTGCATGGCACCACTGCCATTCATGTAATACCAGAAGTTACCTACCTTATTCCATCCTGTTTGCATGACTCCACTGCCATTCATGTAATACCACTTATTATTTATTTTATTCCAGCCCTTCTGCTTTATACCACTACTGTCCATATAATACCATTTACCGTCAATCTTGTTCCAACCTGTTTTTGTTACAATAGATTCATCTTTACCAGGTTCAAAAACCTTCAAGGTAGACACAGAAGCTTCATTTTCAGCAAAAGTTATTTTTGGAATAGCTGATAATAAAGCAATGGTAATAGCAAAAATTAACATAATTCTAATTATTTGTTTTGAATTTTTCATTGATAATCCCCCTTTTTTAAAAGAAAATTTAAACGAGTTATCATTATTTCAATATTCAACCTATTTAATCTTATAATACCATATCTTCCAAGTAAATCAAGAGACAAGCAAATTGATAATTGCTTTATTGCTTATCTTTCAACTGATTTATTAGACAATAAAATCTCTTTATATTAATTTTTATAGCAACTAAGCC
>CAYLXY010000398.1:0-2248 GCA_964387405.1 uncultured Clostridiaceae bacterium | reverse complement strand
GTTATCTATTACATAGAAAAAATTTAAAAATATATACAATATTATAGTTAATTAGCTGGGAAAATGGGCAATAATATTATAAAGAGAAGGAGGGGTTTTTTTGTCAGTTAAAGAAAAACTTTTAGAATTTATGCACGAAACAGCTTATAGTCCAATGTTGGAAGAAGAGCTTATGGATATTTTTGATATAGATAGAAGTCAGAAGAAAATTTTTTCTAAAACACTAGAAGATATGGTTAAAGAAGGTTTGATTATTAAAACAAGAAAGAATCGTTATGGTGCTCCAGAGAGAATGGGGTTAATTGTAGGAAGACTACAAATGCATCAAAGAGGTTTTGGATTTATAATTTCTGACAAAGTTGAAAGATCAGATGTGTTTGTTCCTGCAAATTTTATGAACGGTGCTATGAATAACGATAGAGTAATAGCAAGAGTAGATATAATAGATAGTGGGACTAAAAAAGCTGAAGGAGAAATAATTAGAATACTAGAAAGAGCTAATACTGAAGTTGTTGGAGTTTATGAAGATAGTAGAAACTTTGGATTTGTAGTTCCTGATGATCCTAGAATAAACACAGATGTTTTTATTCCAAAAGGTGGAACAATGGGTGCTAAAGAAGGATATAAAGTGGTTTGTGAAATTACAAAATGGCCTGAGGGAAGAAGAAATCCAGAAGGAAGAATTATAGAAATAATTGGACATAAAGATGATGTAGGTACAGATATTCTTTCAATAATGAGAAAATATAGTTTAACACCTGACTTCCCAAAAGCTGTAGAAAATGAACTTGTTAAAATCCCAGACCAAGTGTCTGAAGATGAAAAGAAAAACAGGGTAGATTTAAGAACTATAGCAATGGTAACTATAGATGGATCAGATGCTAAAGACTTAGATGATGCTATATCTATAGAAAAACAATCAAATGGTAATTATAGATTAGGAGTACACATTGCAGATGTAACCCACTATGTTAGGGAAGGAATGGCTCTAGATAAAGAGGCATTAGAAAGGGGCAGCAGTGTATATTTAGTAGATAGAGTTATTCCAATGTTGCCTCCAAAATTGTCAAATGGAATCTGTAGTCTTAATCCGAAAGTAGACAGGCTAAGCCTATCTGTGTTTATGGAAATAGATAGTAAAGGCAAAGTTATTAATCATGAAGTTGTAGAAGGTCTTATTAATATTGATAATAGAATGGTATATGAGGATGTTTCAGATATTTTAGAAAAAGAAGATTCAGACTTAAAGAAAAAATACTCACATTTATTAAATGAATTTAAAATGATGGAAGAACTTTGTTTTTTATTAAGAAAAAAGAGAGAAAATAGAGGAGCAATTGATTTTGATTTTCCAGAAGCTAAAGTGATTTTAGATGAAAATGGTAAACCTGTTGAGATTATAAAGCAGGAAAGACGGATTGCTAATAGCATTATAGAAGAGTTTATGTTAGTTTGTAACGAAACTATTGCAGAACACTATTATTGGCAAGACACTCCCTTTGTATATAGGGTCCATGAGGATCCAAGTTTAGAAAAACTTGAAGAGTTTAATAAGTTTATTCATAACTTTGGATATCATTTAAAGGGGTTAAATACTGAAATTCACCCTAAAATCTTGCAGGAGCTATTAGGTAAAGTTAAGGGAACTAAAGAAGAAAAATTAATAAATAGTTTAATGTTAAGATCACTTAAAAAAGCTAAATATGCTAGTGATAATTTAGGACATTTTGGATTAGCTGCAAAGCATTATTGTCACTTTACTTCTCCAATTAGAAGATATCCAGACCTTGAAATACATCGTATAATAAAAGAATCTATTAATGGAAAATTACATGGGAAGAGAATAGGACAATTGCGAGAAATAGTTCCTAAAGTAGCAGAACAATCTTCAATCAGAGAAAGACTTGCAGATGAAGCAGAGAGAGAAACAGTAGATTTGAAAAAAGCAGAATATATGGCAGATAAAATTGGCGAAATATATGAGGGCATTATTTCGGGAGTAACTTCCTTTGGTATGTTTGTAGAATTAGATAATACAATTGAAGGTTTAATTCGTTTAAGTTATTTAATAGATGATTATTATATATACAACAGTGAACAACATATGTTAATAGGTGAAAGACAAAAGAAAATATATAGAATAGGAGACCTTGTAACAATAAAAGTCAGTAAGGTAGATGTAGCACAAAAAGAAATAGACTTTCTATTAGTGGAATAATCAGCTTATGCCTGATTATTCCACTTATAA
>CAYLXY010000397.1:0-2249 GCA_964387405.1 uncultured Clostridiaceae bacterium | reverse complement strand
AATTATATCATGGAAAGGAGTATAGTAAAATGAGATTTTTAGCTAGATGGCTTATAAGTGCTCTTTCGATTTACATAATAACTTATTTACCTGTGGGAATTACAGTAGTAAGTTTTAAATCTACAATTGTAGCTGCTGCAATTTTAGGTATTGTAAATGTAGTTATTAAGCCTATTTTGGTAATTTTAACTTTGCCCATAAATATAATGACTTTAGGTTTGTTTACATTTATTATTAATGGTATTACATTAATAATAACATCATCTATTGTTAATGGTTTTGATGTAAAAAATATCTTTGCAGCAATTATAGGATCCATACTTATAAGTATGGTTAATATGGTATTAACAAACTTAGTAGGGGTTAAGGATTAGCCACAACAAATTTTAATTGCAAGAGTAGATAGATAAGTAGGTTATATAGTTTTGTAATTTTGAAAGTTGTCATTCTGAACGTAGTGAAGAATCTTAGGTTTTAAAATCAAGATTCCTCGTTTTATTCGGAATGACATTTTTTTTGGTTTTTATATAAATCAAACTTTCAAAATGTTACAAAACAAGTGTTTTTTCACTGAAGGACTTGTTTCTTATTTATAGAAATTATATGTATCATGGAAATAGGAGGGATAAATCTTGCAACTAAAATATGAAATGGTAAAGAACACATTAATTGTTAAATTTGATGGAGAGCTGGATCATCATGTTGCTAAAAATATTAGAGCTGATTTAGATGAAATAATTATTCAAAGGCGAGCTAAAAACTTAATATTTGACTTAAGCGATATGAAATTCATGGATAGTTCAGGAATAGGAGTTATTATTGGACGATACAAACATATATCAAAGCTAGGAGGGAAGGTATCAGTTATACATGTAACCGATCAAATAGATAAAATATTTACTATATCAGGTTTGTATAATATTATAAGTAAGCATAGTAATAAAAAAGAGGCCCTTAATTGTATGTAAAGGAGTGTAACTATATGGAATATAAAAATTATATGAAAATTGAATTTGATAGCAAATCACAAAATGAGGCTTTTGCTAGAGTAGTAGTAGCTGCTTTTGCCTCCCAATTAGATCCGACAATAGAAGAAATTACAGATATAAAGACTGCTGTTTCTGAAGCTGTAACTAATGCAATCATTCACGGATACGAAGATAATATGGGTATGGTTACTGTGACTTGTAGAATAAATGGTAATGAGTTAGAGATTATTATAGAAGATGATGGATTTGGCATTGACAATATTGAACAAGCAAGAGAACCTCTTTTCACCTCTAAACCACAGCTAGAACGCTCTGGAATGGGCTTTACTGTTATGGAAACCTTTATGGATGAAGTTGAAGTATATTCTGAGCTAGAAAAGGGAACAACAATAAGAATGGTAAAAAATTTTAAAAGCCTGAACATAGAGTAAGGGGTAGATAAAATGAATTTTTCAGCATTTTCAGGGGAACAAGTTGAAATATTAGATCATGAAAAAACTATAGAATTAATATTAGAAGCACAAAATGGAAGTAAAGAAGCACAAGAGATATTAGTTGGTAATAATTTAGGCTTAGTAAGAAGTATGTTGAGGCGATTTTCAAATAGGGGATATGATAGAGATGATTTATTTCAATTAGGTTGTATTGGATTAATTAAAGCAATACAAAAATTTGATACTAGCTTTAATGTTAGATTTTCAACCTATGCAGTACCTATGATTATAGGAGAAATAAAACGTTTTTTAAGGGATGATGGAATAATTAAAGTTTCAAGATCTTTAAAACAGACAGCAACTCAGGTGAAAATGACAAAAGAGCGATTGCAAAAGGAAAGTGGTAGGGAACCAACTTTGCAACAGATTGCTGATGAGTTAGATATTACTAAGGAAGAAATCGTAATGGCACTAGATTCTAGTGCCTATCCAGAATATTTATACAATGTAATTTATCATGATGATGGTTCTCCTATACATTTGATTGATAAAATTAGCGAAACTAAAAGTCTTGAAGATAGTGATGTAATAGATAGAATTATGCTACAAGAAGCAATGGCAAAATTAGAACCTAGGGAAAGACAAATAATATTTTTAAGATATTTTAAGGATCAAACTCAAACTGAAATTGCAAAAGTTTTAGGAATATCCCAAGTTCAAGTTTCAAGAATTGAAAAGAAAGTATTGCAAAATATGAAAGAATTAATGAAGAAGGCTGAATGAAGGTCTTCTTTTTTTCATTAAATTCTTTAAACAATATTAAATG
>CAYLXY010000396.1:0-2263 GCA_964387405.1 uncultured Clostridiaceae bacterium | reverse complement strand
ACCTGATTTTTCATTGCTTTTGGATGAGTGGAATTATCCATAAAGATAATGAAAAATCAGGAGATTAAGCAAGAAATAAATGGCTTACATTATTGATAATCAGATGCATAAACGAAAGATTAACGAACTATTGAATTAAGGACCCATATATTTTGGAATTCATTGGATTACCGGAACAAAATTCATATTCAGAGAGCGAATTAGAACAAGAACTAATAGACAAACTTGAGCTTTTCCTTCTTGAATTAGGTACTGGATTTACATTTGTCGCAAGACAAAAAAGAATCACGATTGATGAAAAACATTTCAAAATCGACTTGGTTTTTTTTAATCGCATTCTAAAATGTTTTGTTCTCATTGACCTGAAAATAGGAGAATTAAAGCATAAAGACATTGGTCAAATGCAAATGTATGTAAACTACTATGATAGAAAAATTAAGCTTCAAGAAGAAAATAACACGATTGGATTGATACTTTGTCAGGACAAAAGCCAAGCTGTTGTAGAATATACATTGCCCGAAAACAACGAGCAAATTTTTGCAAGTAAATACCAAACCATATTACCGAGCAAAGAGAAATTAAAACAGCTTTTGGAAAATAAAAACAATTAAACAACAGAACGGCAACATTTTTAAAATTTCATCGAACATACAGAAAAACTAATGACTATCAGTGAAAATTATGTTTCAAGAGCAGAATATGAGCTTGTGGAATTTTGTGATACATATAAATAAGCTTGTAAGTTTATAGATTACGTACATATATTGAAGCTTAACTTATCTGATAATAAAACTATAGTAAATTTGTCTATCTAACACAATAAGTCCGGCAAACTATCAATCGCATTTTGCTTTAACTCATCAATGGCTCGGGTATATTTCTCGGTATGTTGAATGCCACTATGACCCAACAAACTTGCAACAGTTTTTATATTTGCCCCTTTAATCAAAATATTTACCGCAAAAGAATGTCTTGCGCAATGCCATGTAATATGTTTGTGAATACCTGCTCTTTTTACCCAATACTTCAACGATCGCAAACACATAGTCTGACTAGGCAGAATGAAAATATTTCCATCAATCATCTCACCAGTTTTGCTTACTTCCGACTTTCCAATAAGCTGTAACAACATATCGTTTAATGGGATATTTAACCAGCTTTTTGAACTATGCCCTTGCGTTTTTTTCTGATTAAATGTGAGAAATTTGTTCGAATAATCTACGTTTGAATACTGTAAATCTTTGACATCACAATATCTAATTCCTGTGTAGAGGCAAAAAATAAAAGCTCGTCTTACATTTTCATTTTGTTGTGGATAAGTTGTACTAATCAACTGTTTCATTTCTTCGATACTCAAAACGTCTTTTTTTAATGCTCCTTCATCAGCTTTGCAAGTAACATTAAGACAAGGGTTTTTTCGAATATAATCTTCTTCAACCATATATTTAATGATTTTTTTAAACCGTTTGTAATGCGTGAGAGCACCTTCCCCCTTACTAATGCTTTGCAGGTATTCAACGAATTTCTCAATCATCTTCTTGTCAATTTGTTCGGCAGTAATTCGTGTTTCATATAAAGGATATTCCAAAGCAATAAAATCTTTAAAGCGTTTTATGGCCGCTTTTATCATTCGTTTATCACCTTTTGTATAGCTTTCATAATATGCATCCATACAATCGTAGATATTTACTTTTTTGAAAGATGGAAGTCGATAGCCGGTTGTAGCATATTTCATCTGCTGTCCCTTCTCAAAACGTATCTGCTTTGCCAGTTCCAATGTTTCTTTATTTGTTTGACGTTCAATAGGCGTTCTCGGATTTATTAGCAAATAAAGATTTAGAGCTTCTTTCTTGCGATTCTTAATAATAGATTCCTTTCCGGTCTTCTCATTTACGGATTTGGAGTAACCCAAATAGTAATCAAGATAGAGACTATATGTTCCATTTTTCAACTCTTTTTGAATAAGTTTTGGATTATCTGTGTTCTTTCCTTCTATTTTCGACATAGTCTTCTTTGTTTTCTTTGTTTAACTGCCTCACAAAGATACAAATATATTCCGAATCCGGGGTGCCAAGGGGGTGCCAAAAGCAACAAAACAAGGGTAAATATAGACAATGTAGTAAAACATGAGAAAGCGATATTATGCTTATAGTCAGAATACTAAGTGCATTTTATTGCTTTTGTTTACCCTTATTTTCGGGGTTAGATACCCGCTCCGAGTACGATTTTAAAAATATCCTTGCCTATAGGCTGATAAGTAAGG
>CAYLXY010000395.1:0-2266 GCA_964387405.1 uncultured Clostridiaceae bacterium | reverse complement strand
AATACCTAAATTATTACATACTATAGAATTAATTAAATAAAAATAAGGCTTGTCGAAAATAATAAAAAATATTTATTTTCGACAAGCCTGTTTAATTTTACTATTATATATATGATTATGTTCCACAAAAAGTTTTATAAGCTTTAGTTGATAAGTCAGGTAATTTAGAGTATTCAACTTGTTGTGGAGAATGTTCATAAGGATTAGAAAGAATATGATTAAGTTCTTCCACCAGACTATAATCTTCTTGTTTTTCTACAGCTTCTAATGCAGCTTCTACTCTATGATTGCGAGGTATTACTGCAGGATTAGAGTCTCTCATAAGCTTATGGCATAAATCTATAGACTCTTCCTGTCTATTAAGTCTAGCTTGCCATAAACTATACCATTCTTTAAATTCTAAAGACTTAAATAAATTTCCCTTTTCCAATTTATCAAATGTTAATGCAATAAAAGTATTAGTATAATCTGAATTATATTTATCCATCATATTAAGAAGATTTTCTATAAGAGATTTGTCCTCCAACTCTTCATTGAATAATCCTAATTTTGCTCTCATTCCACACAACCAACTATAATTATATATTTCAGTAAATTTCCCAATAATATCATTAGCCAGCTTTACAGCTTTATCCATATTATCATCTAGCAGAGGTAGAAGAGTTTCTGCAAATCTAGCAATATTCCACTGCCCTATTTTAGGCTGATTACCATAAGCATACCTTCTATAAGTATCAATAGAACTAAAAACTGTATTCGGATCATAAGCATCCATAAAAGCACAAGGTCCATAATCTATTGTTTGGCCACTAATAGTCATGTTATCTGTATTCATTACACCATGTATAAAGCCTACTTGTTGCCATTTAGCAATTAAAGTAGCTTGTGCCTTCATAACTTCTTTAAGTAAAAAAACATAAGGATTTTCATCTGTGTTATTATTTGGAAAATGTCTTTTTAATGTGTAATCAGCTAAAATTCTAAGATCTTCTACACTTCCTAAATTTGCAGCATATTGAAATGTACCGACACGCAAATGACTAGTAGACACCCGCGTTAAAATCCCACCAGGCAGTTTCTTTTCACGAATTATGAAATCACCAGTGCTTACTACTGCCAAAGCCCTGCTAGTGGGTATTCCTAGTCCATGCATGGCTTCACTAATTATATATTCTCGCAACATTGGACCAAGTGCTGCTCTACCATCTCCTCCTCGAGAATATGGTGTTCTGCCTGATCCTTTTAATTGAATATCAAGCCTATTACCTGAAGGAGTAATCTGTTCTCCAATTAGCATAGCTCTACCATCACCTAATACAGTGAGATGGCCAAATTGATGTCCTGCATAGGCCTGTGCTATAGGAATGGATCCTTTTGGAACTCGGTTACCACTAAATACTGCTACACCTTCTTTGCTTTCTAATTCTTCAAGATTCAAGCCAAGAGATTTTGCTAAAAGATTATTAAGAATTATCAGCTTTGGCTGAGATACTGGATTTAACTTTAGTCTAGTAAAAAATAATTTAGGTAAACTAAGATAAGTATTTTCTAAATTCCATCCTGATTCTATTATTTCCATAGACTCTTTCATTATATCTACCTTCCTTTTATCTTATAGTCTTTGTGCTATATCTTAAAATCCCAATATTTCCACTTATATAAGTCTATTATAGTATCTATTTTCACTCTTTGTTTTATACATTAACTATATATTACGATGCTTGCCTATAAATTTATATATAGCCCCTTAAATTTCCTTAATCAAAACACTTTATTAATATATTTTATAAAAAATTGGTAACATCTATTTAATAATAAATGTTACCAATTTTATTATATTAAAACTATAGTTAACTTCTTCTATTAATTAATTGTTATTAAATATTTATCCCTTAGTAGGACAGGTGAATTTCTAGGCTTTTTTAACAAATTCAGATTTTAATTGCATATCGCCAAAACCATCGATTTTACAATCAATATCATGATCTCCTTCAACCAAACGTATATTTTTTACTTTTGTACCCATTTTTATTACAGATGAGCTTCCTTTTACTTTAAGATCTTTAATTACTGTTACACTATCTCCATCATTTAATACATTTCCATTTGAATCTCTAACAAGATTTTCATCTTCAGTATTTTCAGCTTCCACTTCTAAAGTTGTCCACTCATGGGCACATTCTGGACAAATATAAAGACTTCCATCTTCATAGGTATATTCAGAATTGCACTTTGGACAATCTGGTAATTTAAACATAAGTAACCT
>CAYLXY010000394.1:0-2267 GCA_964387405.1 uncultured Clostridiaceae bacterium | reverse complement strand
AAATAAATTAAAGCATTTGAGAAAGGAGGCTAATTTATATGCCTGTAAAAATATCAGATAACCTTCCTGCTACCGAGATTTTAACCAATGAAAATATTTTTGTTATGTCAGAAAGTCGAGCCCTTATTCAAGATATTCGACCATTAAAAATTGGTATTTTAAATTTAATGCCTAAAAAAATTATTACGGAAATTCAAATTTTGAGACTTTTAGGAAATTCTCCACTTCAAGTAGATATTATTCTACTCCATCCTAAAACCCATGTATCAAAAAATACATCTGAAGAGCATTTAACTACTTTTTATAAAACTTTTGATGATATCAAAGATCAAAAATTTGATGGATTCATTATCACTGGAGCACCTATCGAACATCTAGATTTTGAAGAGGTGAATTATTGGGAAGAACTTAAAGAAATTATGGATTGGACTTTAGACCATGTTACATCAACATTCCATATTTGTTGGGGGGCCCAAGCTGGATTGTTTCACCACTACAATGTGAAAAAATATCCTTTACCTGATAAAATGTTTGGAGTCTTTCCCCATACCATTAATAAAATGAATGTAAAACTATTTAGAGGATTTGATGACTATTTTTATGTTCCCCACTCTCGACACACAGAAATTAGAAGAGAAGATATAGAAAACATTCCTGAGCTAAATATTTTATCAGAGTCTGAAGAAAGTGGAGTTTATATAGTAGCTTCAAAGGATGGAAGCCAAATCTTTGTAACCGGACATTCTGAATATGATCCTCTAACATTAAAAGAAGAATACGATAGAGACATATGTGCAGGGAAAAATATTCATGTTCCACAAAATTATTACCCCGATGATGATCCTAGTAAACCACCTATAGTATTGTGGAGAGGCCATGCCAATTTATTGTTTTCTAACTGGCTAAACTACTATGTTTATCAAGAAACACCTTATGATATAAGTCAAATTAGTGGAATTAAATAGAGAAGTTTGTAATAGGGAGTATTTTTAAAATTAAACAACTCCCTATTACATTTTGAATGTCATTATCAATTGATAGCCAAGCTTAAGTAAAATTAATTTAAATATATTGATATTATAAGGTTTACAAATATATGTCTTTTGCATATAATATCAATATATGCCTTAATTGATAATAAGGAGCTGTTATCTATGTTAGATGAGAATCAATCTAGAAGTAAAACAATTAATAGAATACTAATATTAACTATTGGACTAAATATATTTCTGCTAGTTATTAAAGTGATAGCAGGATTAATATCTAATAGTACGGCTTTAATAGCCGATGGTCTACATTCTGCTTCTGATGTAATAACATCTGTAGGAGTTATTATTGGTATGGCTATGGCAAGAAAACCTAGAGATGAAGAGCATCATTATGGCCATGAAAAGATTGAAACAATAACCACATTTCTATTATCAATAATATTAATTTATGTAGGAGTAAAGATTGGATATAGTGCACTTATATCTACAATACAAAGAAAGCAAGTATATTTTTCTTATTTTGCCTTATTTGCAGCCTTTATTTCTATAGTTATTAAAGAAATACAATATCAAGTTACATTTAAAGTAGGAACAAGGGAACAAAGTATGGCCTTAATAGCCGATGCCTGGCACCATCGTTCTGATGCACTATCTTCAATAGCTTCTTTTATTGGAATATTAGGAGCAAAGTATGGTATATATATTTTAGATAGTTTAGCAGGTATAGCTGTTTCTGTAATTGTAATAAAGGTTGGAATAGAAATCTTTATAGACTGTTTCCAGCAGTTAATAGATGTCTCCATACATATTGATAAAATAGATAATTTAAAAGAAATTATAATGAAAGAAACCAGTGTTAAACATATAGTCGATATACGATCTCGTAAGCATGGATCCATGGTCTTTATGGATATTAATATATGTGTAGATCCTAATATCTCTGTAGATGAAGGACATTATATTGCTGTAAAAGTTGAAAATATAGTTAGAAGAGAAATCAAAGATATTAAAGATGTAATAGTTCATGTTAACCCCTATTGCCAAGACAAGGATACTAAAAGTTGCCATATTGATTACAATAAAACTACTAGAGAATATTGTAATACTAGTTGTCATAAAATTAATGCAGAAGATTCTACTACTGACTGTGTCCAAAATAATAACAAATAAAAAAATCCCTCTTTTTAGTAAAAGTTAGATTTTACACTAGCTTTTGTAGCTAGAAAGAAGGATCTTTTTAGTTATATTACATTTAAATAATTTTTAACTTACTATAAA
>CAYLXY010000393.1:0-2273 GCA_964387405.1 uncultured Clostridiaceae bacterium | reverse complement strand
GACAACCCCGTGCGGCGGGAGATGAACGCCGTGGCAAAAAAGGCGGGGCTGTCCTTCATAATGAACGTGGTGCTGGACCGGAAGGAGAGGATCTACAGGTGCGTCTGCGGCGACCCGGAGAAGGCCCACGCCGAGGGATGCGAGGCGGCCAGGGAGATCTTCGGCGCACCCTATTCCGAGCGGGCGGATATAGTCATCACCGATACCTACCCCGCCGACAGCGAGCTTTGGCAGGCGGCCAAGGGCATCTACGCCGGAGACCTGCCCCTGAAGAAGGGGGGCGTCATCGTCACCGTAACCCCCTGCCCCGAAGGGATTGCCCAGGGCCACCCCGGCCTTAGGGACATAGGCTATATGCCCTTCAACGAGGGCAAGGCCCTGGTGGACCAGGGGAAGATCGAGGACCTCACCCTGGCGGCCCACATTGTCCACGTGGGGCGGATAATCTGCGACAAGGGCAGAGGCATCATGGTCTGCCCGGGGATCGGGCGGGAGGCGTCCGAAAAGCTGGGCTTCACCTTTGCAGACACCCCCCGGGAGGCAGTGGAGCTTGCCTTTTCCATGGCAGGTCCCGACGCCAGGGTTTTAGTGCTTAAAAACGGGGGAGACCTGCTTCCCGTCTACGTACCGGAGTAAATTCTATCGGGGTTTCACGCCGATGCCCCGCTCCTCGTCGGTGCCGGGGATCAGGGAGTCGCACAGGGCGGCGCAGATGCCCGCCACGGCCATGTGAGTCTTAAGAATTGCCCAGGCCATGCCGCCCAGGGTCTGCATCAGGGGGCTGTAGGCGGCGCTCATGAAGAGCTCCTGGTTCTCCTCCACCCAGCCGGGAAGGCCCAGGGCCATGAGGAAGGCGAAGCCCACTATGAGGACGTTTCTCTGGCTTCCCATGTCAGCCCTCATGAGGACCTGGATTCCCAGGGCGCCGATGGTGCCGAACAGGGCGATGTAGGCTCCGCCGATGATGGGCGAGGGCATGGTGGCTATGAGCGCCCCCAGCTTGGTTACGAAGCTCATGAGGATGAGAATGATGGCCCCGGTGCGGACCACCCACCGGGATGCCACTCCCGTCAGGCCTATGAGGCCGATGTTCTCCGTGTAAGAGGTGGTGCCCACGGAGCCGAACAGGCCCGAGAGGGCGCAGGTAAGCCCCTCGGCGCCGATGCCCCGGCTGATGGTGGCCTCGTCGGGATCCTCAAGGCCCGATGCGTAGGCGACGGAGTGATAGTCCCCCAGAGACTCGATCATTACGGCGAAGAAGCCTGCAAGCAGGGCGCCTATGGCAAGCATGCTGAATTTGGGGGCGCCCCAGGGCATGATCACGTCATAGCGGAACCAGGGAGCCTCCGCCACTCTGGCAAGATCGATATGGGCCGGGTGGCCGGCGGGAAATATGCCCGCCATGGTTAAGCCGAGGCAGAGCAGGTAGGTCAGCACAATGGCGGACAGGATTGCGAAGATGTTGGCAAACCTGTTTTTGCTGACCAGGCCGAAGATGAAGATCAGGGCCACCACCATGAGGGAGACGGGCCAGTAGTTGGCGGCGTTGAACTGAATGGCCGTGGGGGCCAGGGAGAAGCCGATGGCCATGATGGTGGGGCCGATGACCACGGGGGTTATGATTTTGCGGATGTAGCCGATTATCCCCGTATAGCCTATGACGGAGAGGGTTATGCCTCCCACGATGAGGGCGCCGCCCAGGTACTGCATTATGACGGCGGGCCCCATGGCCTGGTAGGCGCCGATGATGGTCATCACCGGGGGGATGAAGCTGAAGCTCGACCCCTGGACGATGGGAAGCCCCGAGCCCAGTTTGGGATGGGTCTGGATTAGGGTGGCCACGCCCATGCCGAAGTAGACGCAGGAGATCAGGGCCGCAATCTGAAGCTGGTCCATGCCCATGGCGGGGCCGAAGATGAGGGGGACCAGGGTGGTGGCGCCGAACAGGGTAAGTACATGCTGGGCCCCGGCGAGGACCAGTATGGGAAAGGGGGGGACATCGTTCACTCCGTAGACCAATTTTTTCGCCATTTCAAGCTATACCTCCTGTTAATCAGTTGCTTATTAATGCCAAATCCGGGGGAACCCGCAAAAAAAGGGCCGGGGGAAAAATCCCGGCCCCTTTAGTTCCTATGCTACCACGAATTCATGCTCCTGAAACCTACGAAGTTTTTGCCGGTCTAGGGCTTGATCTTCATAAGGAAGACGGCCTTCTGCTTCTCGATGTCCGCCTGCAGGATGATTCCGTCCTTGTCCTTGGGGTTATGGAGCTC
>CAYLXY010000392.1:0-2274 GCA_964387405.1 uncultured Clostridiaceae bacterium | reverse complement strand
ATCATCTTTCCTAAAACTTCTACACCTTTTCTTGATAAATAGATACAACTAAGTAAAATACTAATATTTATTACTTCTATAGGTGTTCTATTTAATAAGTATACTTTTATAACTTCCCCAAAAAGCCTTGTAAGCAATCCAACCATACCTACTAAATATACTATATATACAAACCCTACTAGATAGGCTATAGGTCTAGTTAGGCTCTCACAAAGTATTTCAAAATATTGCTTTCCAGGCTTTAATTTTATAATTAATCCATGGCTTCCAATTACAGCTATTGCAACTAATCCCCCAGCTAACAAGATAATCCAATGATCGTAAGGTGCTATTTCTGCTAAATTTCTAGGTAATGTAAGTATTCCTGTACCTACCATAGTTAATGTTAGAATGAATATCATTTGATTTATTGAAATAATATCTTTATTATCTTCCATCTATTATACTCACTCCTATTTGTTTAAATCTTCTTCTCTATGGTCTCGCATTCTTCTGCGTACTGATTTTTTAACTGTTGTTTCTCTATAATGCATGGAAGGCAATGGGCCCTTAAATGTTGTATCCTTTAAGTCACTACTTTGTGTGAAGGGTGATGTGTAAGGGGTTAGGTATGGGACACCAAAGCTTTTTAGACTACATAAATGTATTAATATTAATATGCTTACTAACATAATTCCATATAAACCTAAAATAGCAGATGCGATTATCAGCCCAAAACGTAAGATCCTAATTCCAATAGCTAAATTATAACTGGGAGTAGCAAAAGAGGAAATTGCTGTAATGGCTACTACTATTACAGTTATTGGTCCGACTATTCCTGCTTCTACAGCAGCTTGACCTACTACTAGCCCTCCTACAATGCCTATAGTTGCCCCTATAGGACCAGGAAGTCGTACTCCTGCCTCCCTTAGTATTTCTAATGTCATTTCCATAATAATAGCCTCTAATACAGCAGGAAAAGGTACACCTTCTCTATTCGCTGCTATTGACATAGATAGTTTAGATGGAAGCATCTGAGGATGAAAGGCGGTAACTGCAATATATAATGCTGGTGCATACAAAGATACTAATGCACCAAAATATCTTAAAGTTCTAATAAATGTAGCAATTTGCCATCTTTCATAATAATCTTCAGAAGATTGCATCATGGCGTTTAAGCCAGATGGAATTATTAATACAAAAGGACTATTGTCTACTACAATAGCAATCTTACCCTCATATAAGGCCGCTGATGTAACATCAGGTCTTTCTGTATTTTGTATTTGTGGAAAGGGAGAACGCCAATTATCTTCTATAAGCTGTTCTATATATCCACTATCTATGATTGCATCTATATCTATGGCCCTTAGCCTTTTATCTAGCTCCTTTAGTACATCTTCATTAACTAAATCCTCGATATACATGACACATACATCTGTTTTAGATCTTCTTCCAATTTTATACCCTTTTATTTTAAATTTATGATCTCTAATTCTTCTTCTGATCATAGCTGTATTCACTCTAATGGTCTCTATAAAACCTTCTCTAGGGCCTCTAATAACAGCCTCTGTTTCTGGTTGTGAAATTCCCCTAGTATTCCAACCCTTGGAACTGATAACAATTATTTTATCGTAATCATCTAGAATAATTGCAGTATCACCACTTAATATATCTACAACTGCCTGTTCAATTGTTTCTACTTCCTTTAATTCATTAACACTTAATGTTTTATCCTTGATAATGTCACTTATTCGTTTTTTTAAGATTCCTGTATTAGGTGGTGCTATTCTGCTATTTACCATTAGATTTTTAAATATATAATCATTTAATACCTCTTTGTCTGTCATTCCATCTACAGATACTACAACTGCCCTATAATTTCCCTCTGTACCTATTTTAATATGTCTATATACAATGTCATCACAATCTACTAGTATATTTTTAATTGCTTGATGGTTTTTATCCAGGTTTTTATATACCTTTGTTTCTTCTGGATTGATATTTGCATTTTCATCTTCTTTACCAAATAGATTTTCCCACAGACTCATTTATACTCCTCCTAAAGTTTTAGTAATTTAACTTACATAAACTTTGTAATTGTAAATAAGATAATACTGCCAAATATATATGTATAAGCCAATGTTCTTGCTATAATACTTTCTTTTTTAAGTTTTTTATTTTTTAGAAGTGGCACATCTCTTATTAATAAAAATAGTCCAACTGACACAGATATAAATAACATTTCAACACCAAACAATAGTCTTATATAATTTAAAACAATATTTATCATAATCT
>CAYLXY010000391.1:0-2277 GCA_964387405.1 uncultured Clostridiaceae bacterium | reverse complement strand
AATGAGAATTAGCTATATTATTATATTATAGTTATATATGTATACAAAAATGGCGGCCGATTGGCCGCTATTTTTTATAATTATTTATTCAATTTAAATAAACTTTGATGCTCCTAAACTAAGTTATGTAATAACGTCTATATAATTCTTAAGTCCTTTGTTAATTTGAACTACTCTGCTAAACTCTTCCTCGATAGGTGCAAGTTCTGATAGATTTCAGAAAATGTATTTAATATTTCTATATAATTTGTCGATATAATTTATATAAGAAGACTATTATATAATGTTGACTATAAATTCCACAATGGAGGTAATCTCGATGAATATTGCAAATATACCAGATATTACAGTTAGAGAAAATATTCCCTATAATAAAAATTCAACCCAAAATAAACCTTCCTCGGAATCAAAAACTCCTAAAAATAATATAGACAGGGATACAATATACATTTCAAGTGAGGCCCAGATCCTTCTTGATGAAAAGAAAGCTCTGAAAGAACATAAGGAACAATCTCCTATAGATGAGGCTAGACAAAAACATTTAGAAGAAGCTCATTTTATTGAGGAAATGAAAAGAGATCTAGAACGTATTGCTCAAGCAGCAGAAAATAATCCTTATGAAAATATGATTAAATGTATGAAAATTGCTATGCGTATTATAGCCGGTGATGAAGTTCCTAACAGGGATAAGCGGTTTTTGGCAGAAAATGAACCTGCTATGTTTTCAAGGGCTATTTTACTAAGAAAACACAAAGATAAGCCTAAAAAATATGACAGTTTGTTGGAAGATAAAAAAAATGATTCTATAGATAGTGATATGGAATCCCCTATTTCTTTTAAAGAATCTTCTGATGCTCAATCTGGAGAATTTAATTTAGATAATAATACAGAAGTTTCAACAGATGATTAAAATTAAAAACAGCTAAATCTTTCAATATAAAATTTAGCTGTTTTTTGTCTTAGTCTTTTTTTAATCTTGCCAATAGACCTAGTAATCTATTTTCTTAGTATTAAATGCACTTCTTTTCATTTTATAAACTTCTTTGTTTTCTTTTTTTAAAGTAATTTTTCTTCCTAATTCTTTCCCACAATTAGGGCATATTAAATCTTTGGAAAAATCTATAGAGCCTTTTATTATTCTATCTATATGCATTTTTAAAAGATTTCCTTTTCCTACTTTTTGATACTTAACAATATTGGTTTTACAGTAACCACAAGATACTAGTAACAAATAACTACCTTTCATTTTTCTATAATTAGGATTTTTGTAAATCAAAATACCATCCTTTCTTTCTATTTGTTATTTTATAAATTTTATATTTACTTGATTGATTTTATCTAAAAACATATTAGATCTATTATATCATTATAAAAAGGCTGTTTGTAAATATGGAACTTCTAAGCTATAATTTATTTATTAATGAATCTAAATATTAGGGGATGATTTCATGGGTTATTCTTTATTAGAATACTTATGGCTTTTTATTATATATGCTTTTTTAGGTTGGTGTATTGAAGTTGCATACTATACAGTAACCTCCGGTAAATTTGTTAATAGAGGGTTTTTAAACGGTCCTATATGCCCTATATATGGTTTTGGTATGATTTTATTAATTTCCTTACTAGGTTCTCTAGTAGATAACTTTATACTTCTATTTATTGGTTCCCTTATACTTACATCTACTTTAGAGTTTATTACAGGATTTGTGCTAGAGAAATTATTTAATACTAAATGGTGGGACTATACGGATATGCCTTTTAATTTAAAAGGTTATATCTCTTTATCTTTCTCAATTTTATGGGGACTTGCTTCTGTATTCGTATTAAATATAATTCATCCTACAATTGTTAATGTTATATCTATTTTTAATAATAAAATTGGTAATATAGTCTTAGTTTTTTTTCTCACATTTTTTCTAGCTGATTTTATAATAACAGTATCAGTTATTATGAAAATCAACAAACGTATGCTTGTACTTACTCATATTGGAAAAAAACTAAGACTATATTCAGATGATATTGGTGAAAACATATACAAAGGAATGACTGTGGCTATTAAAACTAAGGATAGTATATATGATAGAATAGGAGATTCAAAATCAGATTTTGAAGTTGCATTAGATAGGAAGAAAGAAGATGTTTTTAAATTAAAAGTGAAATATGATCACTTATTATTAATATTATTACAGGAAAAAAACTTTGTTCATAAACGTCTAGAAAAAGCTTTCCCAAGTATTAAAGAAAACGTTTCTAATTTAAAAAATTCTAAATAAAACA
>CAYLXY010000390.1:0-2280 GCA_964387405.1 uncultured Clostridiaceae bacterium | reverse complement strand
GCATGAAACTTTCAAGAAAAAATATTGACAATGCTTGAACATTTGTTATACTTATAAGTGTTATAGTAAATATATTTATGAGATAATTAGGAGGGTTATAAGTGAAGATTGATGGCGATGTTGTTGTTATAGGTGGAGGACCGGGAGGATATGTTGCTGCTATAGAGGCTGCAAAGAGTGGATTAAATACAGTTATTGTAGAAGAAGATAGGTTAGGAGGTACATGTCTTAATAGAGGTTGTATTCCTACAAAGGCATTAGTGCGTTCAGCTGAGGTTTATGAATTACTTAAAACTGCTGAAGATTATGGAGTTTCAAACGAATCACCAGCATTTGATATTAAAAAAATGATGGCAAGAAAAAACAGCATAGTAGACGAGTTAGTTGCTGGAATTGAATACTTAATGTCTAAAAACAAAATTACCGTAGTAAATGGTAAGGGAGATATTACAGACAAAAACACAGTAGTTGTAAAAACAGAAGATGGAGAAACTACAATTAACGCTAAGAACATAATAATAGCTACAGGATCAGTTCCTTTTGTTCCTCCAATAACAGGAGTAAAGGAATCAAAAAATATTTATACAAGTAATGAAATGTTAGAATTAGAAGAGCTACCAGAAGCATTAGTTATAGTAGGTGGCGGTGTTATCGGTATGGAATTTGCATTTATTTGTAACTCCTTAGGAGTAGAAGTAACAGTAGTAGAATTTTTAGATGATATTCTATTTAACTTTGATAGTGATATTAGAAAAGAAGTTTCAAGAGTGGCTAAAAGAGTAGGAATTAAATTATATGTTGGTTCAAAAGTTGAGGAAGTTATAGATACAAGAGATGGTAAATCTGTTGTTCAGTTCGAAAGAAAAGGTAAAAAAGAATATGTTACTGCAAACAAAGTACTTATGTCTGTAGGAAGAGCACCTAACTATGGTGGAATTGATTTAGAAAAAATAGGTATTGAAGAAAATGAAAGACCTAGAGGAATAAAAGTTAATGGAAAACTTCAAACAAGTGTAGATAACATTTACGCTATTGGAGACGTAACAAACATAATGCAATTAGCACATGTTGCTTCTTATCAAGGAATAGTAGCTGTTTCCAATATAGCTGGAAATAGTGTAGAAGCAGATTACTCAATAGTTCCAAGTGCTGTATTTATTAACCCAGAACTTGCATCTGTAGGACTTACAGAAGAAAATGCAAAAAAGAATGGTATAGAAATAAATATAGGAAAATTCCCATTCAGTGCTAATGGAAAAGCTTTAACATATGGAGCTAGAAGAGGACTAGTAAAAGTAATTACTGATAAGAGTACGGGAGTAGTATTAGGTGGAGCTATTGTTGGACCTAACGCTGCAGACCTTATTCACGAAATTGCAGTTGCTGCTAAAAACAAATTAACAGCACAACAATTAATAGATACTATACATGCGCATCCTACAACAGCAGAAACTGTATTAGAAGCTATGATGGCAACTACAGAAAAGGGAGCAATTCACTCATAATTAAAAAATAAATCTTTTATTGGAAAAATAAAGATTTTGATAAATATAAAAATATTAGAGAGGGAATTCCCTTTCTAATATTTTTGTTGTTTATAATAAAAGAAATTAGAAATAATAGTAAAGGTAGATTAATTTGCTTACCATTATAAAATTTCTTTGATAAAAAACATTTTAAATGAGGAGGTTTATATTTGTTTAATTTAGACGCATGAGTAGGTTATATAGCAGATAATTCTAGTAAAATTATTTGCAATGCCTTTAGTAAAAGGCTAATGAAGTTGGGTACAACTAGAGTACAATGGATTGTTTTATATTATTTAGGTAAGGACGAATCTATTAGTCAAAAAGAACTAGGAGAAAAGATGAATATAAAAGAATCTTCAGTAGTTAGATTAATTGATAGAATGGAAAGAGATGGATTAGTAGAAAGAATTAAAAATGAAGTTGACAAAAGAGTGACAAATTTAAATCTCACTTCTAAAGGAAAAGAATATAGATTAAACTTATTACCTGAAGGTGAAAAATTTCAAGATTTATTATCTAGAGGAATATCCGATGAAGAAATGAAGATTTTTTTAGATGTTTTATCTAAAATGGTTTATAATGTAGAACAGTATAAAGATAATGAAGAATGCACACATTAATTATGAAATGTGTGTATTTTTTTATCATTAAATTAAAAAATATATTGTTAAAAACTAGAAAGTATAAATTTTATGAAACCAAGTTAATATATATATAGGCTTTAATAGAGAAAATACATATCAGTTATTTT
>CAYLXY010000389.1:0-2286 GCA_964387405.1 uncultured Clostridiaceae bacterium | reverse complement strand
AAAAGTATTTTAAACTTTTTCACTAAAATCTATTGACTTTAATTAGCTGGTCTTTATAATATAAAACTTGATTTTTTATTTAGTTGTATCTGTTCCTTTGCTTTGTTTATCGTCTTTAGTAGTTTTTGCTATGGAATCTCTCATACTTGTATCTGATATTACATTTTGTAAATTATAATAGTCCATGACTCCTATTTTACCTTCCCTTAAAGCTGTTGCCATTGCTCTTGGTACCTCTGCTTCTGCTTCTACTACTTTAGCTTGCATTTCCACTACAGAAGCCTTCATTTCTTGCTCATGAGCTACAGCCATAGCTCTTCTTTCTTCAGCCTTAGCCTGAGCAATTCGTTTATCTGCTTCCGCTTGGTCAGTTTGTAGTTCTGCACCGATATTCCTACCAACATCTATATCTGCAATATCAATTGACAAAATTTCAAAAGCTGTACCTGCATCTAATCCTTTTTCTAAAACTGTTCTAGAAATCATATCTGGATTTTCTAATACGTCTTTGTGAGATATCGCAGAACCTACAGTTGTAACTATACCTTCACCCACCCTAGCTATAATGGTTTCTTCTCCAGCTCCACCTACAAGTCTTTCAATGTTTGCTCTTACAGTGACTCTAGCTTTTACTAATACTTCTATACCATCTTTAGCAACAGCCGATATTTTGGGTGTTTGAATTACCTTTGGATTAACGCTTACTTGAACAGCTTCTAATACATTTCTACCTGCTAAGTCAATTGCTGCAGCTCTTTCAAATTCAAGATTAATTTCAGCCCTTTGTGCTGCTATTAATGCATCTACTACACTGTTTACATCCCCACCTGCTAAGTAATGCCCTTCTAGCTTATCAATATCTAAATTTAAACCTGCTTTAGATGCTTTAATTAAAGGATTAACAATACGACTTGGTTGAACCCTTCTAAACCTCATTCCTACTAAGGTAAAAATACCAATTTTAACTCCAGAAAAATAAGCTGTAATCCATAATCCTACTGGTACAAAGCTTAAAACAATAGAAATCACAACAAATATAACTGCTATTGCGACTATTAAAAATACTAATTCCATAAAAACCCTCCTAATTAATTTTTTGTACTACTATTCTTCTACCTTCTATTTTACTTACTTTTACTAACTGACCTTTTTCTATATATTGTCCTTGAGAAACCACATCAAGTAATTGTCCATCTACAGATATTTTACCTGATGGTCTAAGTGCTGTAGTTACAATACCGGTTTTCCCTAAATATTGACTATAACCTACAGATGAAGTATATCCCTTTTCTTTATTTAATTTAGTATTCAATACTAATCTATCAAAATGCTTATTTTTTGGAGCATATTTTAAAATAATAATAAAAATAATTATAGTTGAAACAAGTGAAATTAAAATTGAAATTAAGGCTGCAGTGACACTGCTTGATGCCAGGAATATACTAGTCACTATACATAGTATACCTCCTAGTCCTGCTACTCCAAAGCCTGGAATAAAAGCTTCTGTAATTAATAAAATTATACCTGCTAGAAATATAATAATAGTTGATAATCCGGTATTACCTGCTAGCACATTACCGCTAAAATAAATTGCAAATGAAATTAAGCTTGCTGTACCTGCTATTCCAAAACCTGGAATAAATATTTCAGCTAAAAAACCTACAAATCCTATTGTTAATAAAATTGATGCTACATATGGATTATTAGCAAAATTAGCTAATCTAATACCATTGGTAGTTTCTGCTGTAACTATATTACTATAAGGTATCTTTAATATTTCTAATACTTGATTATGATCTTCAGCAATTATATCAGTAAATTTTAATTGTTGAGCATCTAATGCAGTTAAATTTAATAGTCTTCCCATGTCACTAATACCTGGCAAGGCCATATATTTATCTGCCATAGCTACTACTATTTTTTCATCTCTTCCTCTTTCTTGAGCTACACTTCTTAACAGTGCCACCCAAGTAGAAAGTACTTTTTCTGTGTTTGGAACTGTCTCTGCTGATCCTATAGTAGCACTAGGTGCCATTGCAATGCTATTAGAAGATATAGTCAATAAAACCCCTGCCGATGCTGCCTTTGTATTAACAAAAGATATAGTGTGCAAGTCTGTATTTAAAATTAATTGACTTATCTTTTCAGAAGAATCGATTCTACCTCCATAAGTATCGATTTCAAATACTATAGCTTGAGCATTTGGATCTTTTTGCACAATATCCATATTATGCTTTACATAATAGTAAGTAGCTGGAGTTATTTCTCCTTCAATCGGTATTACAT
>CAYLXY010000388.1:0-2290 GCA_964387405.1 uncultured Clostridiaceae bacterium | reverse complement strand
GATAATCCCAGTAACAGGACCAGCTAGCACACCAAATAAGACAAATAATATGATTGTCGATATCCGCAACTTCCAAGCTATCCATTGGGCACTTACACCCAATAACAGAATCACAACTAATGAAAATATCATCTCTTCAGTCATAATATCTACCCTTTCAGATTGATATGAATTGTGATACTTAAATAAAGAAATATCCAGCAAGTAAGTTCATTTTACTATACTTGCTGGATATTGTTTAGTTATTTAATAACTATTTAATAAATCATTTCTCAAATTTGCTTCACTATAGCACCAAGATTGCTTATGACACCTTTTATAACTCCATTGGATTTTTTAATTTACATCCCAATCAGTGATGGTGTAGGAAACAATTAAGCTGGGCGTACCAGATGGGTCGTTTGAACCCCCTATACCATCTCTCCATTGTGAATATATATTAATATTCTGAATAACTTCAAATGATATTTCAGGAGCTGCTATTCCTCCTAAATGAACATTCTGTACTTCTTTAATTTCTATTTTATGTAAAGCTACGATATAACTAATATCTATATCTTTTTTATTACCATCTTCTCCTTCAAATTTGAATTCCTCTGTTAAAACTATCCCCTTTACAGTCAAGTCAATCTCCGAATATTCCACTTCAAATTTTTCATCTACAATTACATTTCCGTTAAATCTAATCTTGCTTTTGTCAAGGTCATAGATAAATAAGTTTTTAACATGAACATTTCCCTCAAAAGTTATATCATACTCTCCATCTTCAATTATTAATGAATTTGCATATACATCATCTTCAAATGTAATTTTACCCTTACCATCCTTGATAATAATTTCATCTTTTTCTAAAACTGTAGGGAATGTTGCCGAATTTAGAATGTGCTCTGTACCCAGAGAACTCAAGTTTTCTGGAAGTGGGTAAAGATTATCGAAGTATTCCTTCAAAGCATTAAATTCATTAATAAAATCAGCGAGTGCCATAGGATCACCAATTGTACCATTTATTTCAAAGTCCTTCTGTTTATCAAGGTCAAGAGTCCCTAAAAAATCACCTTTAATGTGGAGGTTTTTATAATCTTCAGCTTCAAAACCATTATCGTCATCGCCACCAACAGTTACAACCGAGTAGTCAAAAAGTATACTACTCAATCCAACAATCTCAATTCCCATAATACCATTTACAGTATAGGTGACTGGCTTCTCACCACTAATGGTCATGTATTTAGCTGTTGACTGGACAGTAAATTCATCTTCCTCTGGACCTAACGAAATATTGACTTCGTACCATTCATCATGTGAAAAATCTCGTTCCGTAATTGTTAAACCTTCTTTAATTTCTTGCTCAATATAAGCTAGACCTTCTTCAATACCACCCTTTGCCCTCTGAGTGGCATCTAGCTTCCGTTCAGCATAAACAGAATTCTCTGTTGAATAAAAACTATTAACAATTAATGCTCCGCCACCTACTGCAACAACCGTTACTAGAAATAAAACAAGAATTAAGGCAGCGCCCTCTTGGGACTTTAAAATATTTTTAATTCTAAACATAATTCACCCCTCCATCTTTACCATATAATTGGCCTAGCACTAGTTACCAACTTATAAGGTCGATTATCAAGATCCTCAATCTCTCCCTCAATATAATAGGTTCCACTAACTTCTTCCACCACAAACGAAATTATATTCCTTGCTAAAATTATATTATTACTATCCTTATCAACAGATAATATTTTACTATCTAAATTATATTGATAAGTTACTATGTATGATGAATCAGAGTGGTTTGTTAAATTTAACGAAGTTGTGTTTCCTGATTCAGAATCAGTCTCTAAGATAATTTTGTCTGTATCTGCTTCCTCAATGTCGCTAACTATTTGTTCAAAGGCAAAACGTATTTGCTCCTGATTAAGATTCTGTTTAGGAAGATTAACTGTATTATCAAACCAATTAAATTGAGCGCTAGCGATTGCTAATAAAACCACAGCCGTTATAGAAATAACTGCTAGTAGTTCAATTAAAGTAAAGCCACGTTCATCTTTTAAGATCATGGAACTCTCACCACTGTCTTTAATGTCACAGGAGCAAAACCACTGCTCTCTTTGCTAACAGTAACATAAATTCTTTTTAACAGGTCATTGTCTGGAAAGTCTTCAATCTCAACATCAATATCATAATCAGGGTATTCTGATTCACTCTGGTCATAAATATAGGGCCCTGTGCTTGTTATATCTCCAGATTTTACTAATATTTTAACATCTTCAATTACCGCCTGCGCAACATTAGCTGA